>JANYBY010000042.1 GCA_025360565.1 Bacteroidota bacterium | reverse complement strand
AATATTCCCGAACAAATTTCGGAATTTATTGCACCAACAAAACAAGAATTGAATTTGCCTCTCAATAAAAAAATAATTGTGATGCAAGGCGCCGGGATCAATATTGACAGAGGCGCTGAGGAAATGGTGGACGCAATGGAATTTATTGACAATGCCGTTCTTTACATAATAGGCGGTGGAGATGTGTGGAAAATTTTGGAAATAAAAGTGAAGGAACAACAGCTGGAAGAAAAAGTAATTCTTATAAAAAAGATCCCAAAAAATGAATTGATGGGATATACTCACCATGCCGATCTTGGCATTAGTATTGATAAAAATACAAATCCCAATTATTACAATAGTTTGCCAAATAAAATTTTTGATTATATCCAGTCAGGCGTTCCTATTTTAGCGACACGTTTGCCCGAAATTGAAAAAATAATTACAAAATATAATATAGGATGGTTTATTGATTCGCATGAACCTAAAAAAATTGGCGATACCATTAACCAACTTTTTTTATCTGAAAACTATTTGAAATTTAAGCAGAATACAGCCGTGGCCGCAAAAGAATTAAACTGGAATTTAGAAAAACAAAATTACCTGGAATTGATAAGGTCTGTTTCATTTCCTACATAATTCACAAATGAAAGAGGCTAAACGGCGTACAAGAAATTCCCGATTTCTCTGCCACAGTCTCGATAGCAATCGGGATCACGGATTTTCACAGATGCAAACACAGATAAAATAAATCCGCGAATAAAATCTGTGTGAATTTGCGAAATCAGTGGCATTTAACGGATTAAAGATTTTGAATTGAGTTTAAAAATTAATTTGTACTTTTATATATAATAATATGGAATTCTCGGCACAGCAAATTGCACAACTTTTAAGCGGCACTATTGAAGGTAACGAAACGGTTACGGTAAAAAATCTTTCCAAGATAGAGGAGGGGCAGCCAAACACGCTTTCGTTCTTATCAAATCCAAAATACAACAATTATATTTATACAACCGATGCGAGCATTGTTATCGTCAATGCTTCACTGAAGTTAGATAAGCCGGTTAAACCAACCTGTACGTTAATAAGAGTGGCAAACGCTTACGAATCTTTTGCCAAAATTTTGGAAATGTACAACCAAATGAAAGGAACAAAAGTTGGGATCGAACAGCCGAGTTTTATAAGTGCCAACGTAAAAATGGGAGAAAGTTGTTATGTAGGGGCCTTTGCTTATTTGGGGCAAAATGTAAAAATTGGACATAACGTAAAAATTTATCCCAATGTTTTTATTGGTGATAATTGTGAAATAGGCGACAATACCTTTTTATTCGCCGGCGTAAAAATTTATCATGAATGTAAGATCGGAAAAAATTGCACCATCCATTCCAATACTGTAATTGGAAGCGATGGTTTTGGTTTTGCGCCAAATTCGCAAGGAGAAACCTTTGCAAAAGTTCCGCAAATAGGAAATGTTGTTATTGAAGACAATGTTGAGATAGGCTCAAACAGCAGTATTGATAGGGCAACCCTGGGCTCCACTATTTTGCGTAAAGGAGTGAAGCTGGATAACCTTGTGCAAATTGCGCATAATGTTGAAGTAGGGGAGAACACCGTGATAGCCGGATTATCAGGCGTTGCGGGTTCAACCAAAGTGGGAAAAAATTGTATGATCGCCGCACAGGTAGGAATTGTTGGGCATATAAGAATTGCCGATGGTGTAAAGATTGCAGGGCAAGCGGGGGTTGCCAGCAGCATTGAAAAAGAGGGAGAAATTGTGCAAGGGTCACCGTCTTTTAATTTCGGGGATTTTAAACGCAGTTATGTAATGTTTAGAAATTTGCCTAAACTCAACGATAAAATAAACGAGCTGACTAAAAAAGTAAATTCAAAAGAATAAACACAGAGACACAAAGACGCGGAGGCACAGAGTAAATGAGTGAGCGGAAAAAACCCTGTGACTCAGTGTCTCATCGCCTCTGTGTTAAAAAAATTTCAAAATGAAAATAGATATTCTCGCAATTGGTGTTCATCCGGATGATGTAGAACTTTCTTGTGGTGGAACAATTGCAAAACACATTTCGCTCGGAAAAAAAGTAGGTGTTTTGGATCTAACCCTTGGAGAGCTTGGTACCAGAGGCAACGCGGCCACAAGAACAAAAGAAGCCATGGACTCTGCAAAAATTCTGGGTGTAAATTTCAGAACGCAATTAAATATGGGCGATGGCAGATTTGAAAATAATGCGCATAACCAAATTTTAATTATTGAACAATTGCGCAAACACCGGCCCGAAATTGTTTTGTGCAACGCTATCAAAGATCGCCATCCCGATCATAGTCGTGCAGCAAAATTAATTTCCGATGCATGTTATTACAGTGGACTTGCAAAAATTGAAAGCAGTTTTGAGGATAAAAAACAAGAGGCGTGGAGACCAAGGGCTGTTTACCATTATGTTCAAGATCATTTTATTCATCCCGATTTTGTAGTGGATGTTTCTGAGTACATTGAAAAAAAGCACAAAGCTATTATGGCTTTCTCTTCACAATTTTACGATCCAAATTCCAAAGAACCAGAAACGCCCATTTCGAGCAAAGAATTTTTAGAAAATTTAAATGCGAAAATGAGCATTTGGGGCAGAGCAATTAATGTAAAGTACGCAGAAGGTTTTACGGTGAATAGGTATCCGGGTGTTGAGAATTTGTTTGATTTGCGGTGATTTCTCATGTGACCTGCGAGGTATTGCTTGTGTGTTTTTTTAAAACCTTGTAGGTCTGGCTAACGCCATTTGGCAAGATCTACAAGGTTTTCGGTTATGATTCGGCAAAACCTAG
>JANYBY010000041.1 GCA_025360565.1 Bacteroidota bacterium | reverse complement strand
TAGCGAAAGAAAAAGAATTAGAAGCCAAAGCAGTTGCAGACAAAGCAGCAGCGGATAAAGCAGCCGCAGACAAGGCAGCGGCTCAGAAAGCGTCTCAGGAAAAAGCAGCAGCAGAAAAATTAGCTAAAGAAAAAGAATTAGAAGCCAAAGCAGTTGCAGACAAAGCAGCAGCGGATAAATCAGCGGCGGATAAAGTAGCAGCAGATAAATTAGCACAAGAAAAAGCCGCGGCAGAAAAATTAGCGAAAGAAAAAGAATTAGAGGCCAAAGCAGCCGCAGACAAAGCAGCAGCGGATAAGGCAGCAGCAGACAAGGCCGCGGCCGAGAAAGCATCTCAGGAAAAAGCAGCAGCAGAAAAATTAGCGAAAGAAAAAGAATTAGAAGCCAAAGCAGTTGCAGACAAAGCAGCCGCAGATAAAGCAACGGCAGATAAAGTAGTAGCAGAAAAAGCGTCTCAGGAAAAAGCAGCAGCAGAAAAATTAGCGAAAGAAAAAGAATTAGAAGCCAAAGCCGCCGCTGACAAAGCAGCCGGAGATAAAGCAGCCGCAGATAAAGCAGCGGCCGAGAAAGCATCTCAGGAAAAAGCCGCGGCAGAAAAATTAGCGAAAGAAAAAGAATTAGAAGCCAAAGCCGCCGCTGACAAAACAGCCGGAGATAAGGCAGCAGCAGATAAAGCAGCGGCCGAGAAAGCATCTCAGGAAAAAGCTGCGGCAGAAAAATTAGCGAAAGAAAAAGAATTAGAATCTAAAGCGGCCGCAGATAAAGCAGCCGCAGATAAAGCAACGGCCGACAAACTCGCCAAAGAACAAGCCGCTAAAGAAAAGGCGCAAAAGGAAAAAGAAGGTTTAGAAAGATCTAAGGCGGAAGATCTTGCCAAGGAAAAAGCGGCATTCGAAAAAGCGGCAGCAGACAAAGCAGCAGCTGAAAAAGCGGCGACCGAAAAAGCGGAGGCTGATAAACTTGCCAAACAAAAAGCAGCAGTAGACAAAATAGCCGCCGATAAAGCAGAAGCAGAAAAGGCAGAAGCTGACAGGAAAGCAAAAGAACTTGCCGCAAGAGAAAAAGAACGAAAACAGAAGGAAGGTTTAGAGAAATCAAAAGCAGAAGATCTTGCGGCACAAAAAGCTGAGTACGAAAAAGCAGAAGCAAAAAGAAAAGAGAAAGAAGCAGCTGCGAAAGAAAATGCTGTAAAAGAGAAAGAAGCGCTCGAAAAAGAAAAGGCGGATAATATTGCGAAAGAAAAAGCCGATAAAGAGGCAAAAGAAAAAGCAGCAGCTGAAAGGGCGGAAGCGGAAAAAGTGGAGGCGGAAAAAGAAGCAGCCGAAAAAGCAGCCAAAGAAAAGGGAAATGCAAAGTTTAGCATTCCCGGTGCACTCGGCGTTAACAAATACAAAGAAACAATTACCCGTGCAGATGACCTATTAAAAACCAAACGTTACAAAGAAGCAAAAACCGCTTATGAAGACGCGCTTAAATATAAGGCTAACGATCCTTACGCTACAAAAAAATTGGCTGATCTTGAAAAGGTTTTAGGCCCTCAATAATTAATTTATAATGAGCTCAGAAAAAACTTTACCTATACTTACCACGGTTGAATTGCGGGTTCTTGGTTCGTTGATCGAAAAAAGCAAGACTACACCGGATTATTATCCAATGACGCTTAACGCTCTTACTGCCGCCTGTAACCAAAAAACATCGCGCAAGCCCGTGGTAGAATATGACGAACCAACAGTAGTGATCGCGCTTAATAATTTAAAAAGTCAGAGTTTGGTCTCTACCGCGGTTGGCGGCTCCATCCGTTCAGTAAAATACAAACATAATTTTGCAACCGTTTTTCCCGTTAATAATGCCGAATTAGCAATTCTTTGCCTACTCTTTTTAAGAGGCCCGCAAACCCCCGGCGAATTAAATACAAACTCGGCGCGGCTTTACGAATTCAGATCCTTGGAAGAAATTCACGAGATCTTAAATAAACTATCGGAACCAAATCTGACTTTCGTAAAAGAACTATCAAAACGGGCGGGACAAAAAGAAGTTCGCTTTATACACCTTCTGGGCGAAAACATTGAGCAAGAAGAGGCCGAATCTTTTGAAGAGCCCGCAAGAAGAATAGTTAACGATCTTGAAACTCGGATCGATAATTTAGAAAATGAAGTTGCACAATTGAAAACAATAGTAGATAAACTCGGAAAAGAATTACTTGGCTAATTTAAAAATTAATATTTCTAACTTTACAAAATGAAAATTCAGACTATACTTCTTTTTTCTCTCTTGGCTGTTTTCTTTTTCGCCTGCAAAAAAAAGAAAACCATTAGTCAGGCCGAAACGGATGAAAATATTATAAACAAATATATTTCAGATAATAAATTAAACGGGCTGGCAACAGGTTCCGGATTACATTATGTTATTGCCTCGCAGGGCGCCAGCGTTCAGCCAACCGCCAGTTCAACCGTTACTGTAAAATACGACGGTTTTTTAATTGATGGGACTTTATTTGATCAAAGTACCGGCACAGGAGCAACTTTTGCTTTAACCAATGTTATCAAAGGCTGGCAGGAAGGTATTTTGCTTTTTAAAAAAGGAGGCAAAGGCACTTTACTCATTCCTTCGGCACTTGGTTACGGCGATCAGTCCACAGGCAAAATTCCTGCAAACTCTGTTTTAGTTTTCAATATAGAATTAGTGAATGTACAGTAGATCTATGCTTCCTTCATTTGTTTTGGGTTTTGTCTCCTTACTCCCTCCACTCTTGTAACATAGATCTTTAGTTGATTTTTTAATCTCTTCAAACTTACGCCATAACCCACACTTGTAATTGGCCCTTCTGTATTTAAATTTAATTGTTTATTGATCTCACCTGCAATAGAATCAATATTCAAAGCTGCAATATCGGTTTCTACCATGGCAATGCTCTCATGAGCTTTCGTTTTAAATTTTGTAAAAAAGTAAAATCCTTTCGAGGCCTTCATCATTCTTTTCTTTTCGGTTTCACCGTAAAAATTTCGGTTATTTCTTTTTTCCTCATGCGTCAGCATTTTTACGTTTGCCATGTATTCTGTATGATGCTCTGCGGCCCTCTCCATTATTTTACTTTTACTTATTGCAAGATCCCGTTTTACATCCGCTGAAGTATATAAAGCGTTCACCAAATGTTCTTTTGTTTCCTTCAGATCTAATCTAATATATTTTTTAACCGGCGCTTTAACAGGGGTCGTTTTTAGTTCCGTTGCATCCGTAAGGATCTGAGGCGAATTTTTAATTTTATTTTCAGGCCAGTAAATTTTATTTGTTGAAGTGTAAGCAAACAGATCAGTTCCCCATACTTTGCCGCCATTGCCCAAATAAAAAGCTACGCCATGAACTTTACTTCGTTTTGCCAGCATGTTTTCGTTATGGCCCGGAGAATGTTTCCATTGCTCAAATGATGTAGTGGCAATATCTTTGGCAATCTCATCTATCGAATTTCCATTTTTGCTCCAATTATATAAAGCGTTCTCGCCTGTCCAGCTGCATAAGCCTTTATTGTTTGAAGTATAAGCATATCTTTCTCCGGGCGATTTTCCTGTAAAATTTACTGTACCCGCTTTTTCATCATGCGATAGTTCCGATTTCGCATTCATCCACAGATCATGATTTCGGCAAGTGAGCCAAAGGGTATCATCCCAGACCAAAGCTTCGGATCCGCTTTTTACACGGTAATCATTTATTAATTTATGAAATTTTAAAGCCGCGAGCCTTTCAATTTTTTGAACTGAATCCTTTTTGCTTTGTTTTAATAATAATGCGAGTTTCGAATTTTCGCACACTTGTGCTTTTGCTACTCTATAAAACGGTATGCACATTATTGCCACTACAATTAACTTTTTCATATTTCTTGAGTTAAGGTAGATCTAAACCATTTTTTGCCGTGTTTAGCTATATAAAGCAAAAAATACTAAAAGGTTACAAAAAAAATTCCCGCACTCATTCATACGGGAATCTTCTTATTGAAAACTATATTACCGTTATATTTAACCCTTAACAACGGTTGCTGTTGTTGGTTTTTCCTTTTGATCCAGCCACTCTTTTACGCTTACAAACTCTTTCATGTCTTTGGTTTTAACCTCAGCCATTCCCGTATTTACGCAAACCTTAAAATCGCAAATATAATTGGCCGAGCACCCTTTGTAATAATTTATTTTACCGTAAAGCACTCTGTCAGCTTTTACCGAATCAGTTTTTTGAGCAAAGGACTCATTATATCCACTCGGGCAACGGCTCATGCTCGACATTTTGTTATTCCCCATGTTGACCTTTCCGCTTGCGCGAAGAACATCACTAATATTCGTCCGAACATAATCATGTACCTTATTGTACTCATCCCAATCTGTAAGTATCACAGTATTTTCCGCTTTTTTCACAGGCGTTTTCGTTTTAATGATTGTAAACGAATTTAAGGCAATGCCAATTACAATTGCTATGCCAAGTAAACCGATCTTTTTGATGTTTGTTTGCATGATATTTTGTTTTTAAGGTTTAAGAAGTTTAAGGTTTAGTTTTAAAATAAATTCGGCAGCTATTAAATTAAACAGCCAGCTAATCCAGGCTGTGATTATAATTACTTTTAAATGTTCCATCTCTATTACTAAAGACAAAAAAGGCACCCACAGTCTCAATGTCACCGCGGCAAAGGTCAAAGCGTAACTTCTCACCATCCATTTTACATGTTCTTGCACTTGTTTTTTACGAATGGTATTTATAGCCATCCATGTTGTGTAAAACCACAATACACTCATGATTACAAAACCAATTGATGAGTAAATGCCGCCATTTGCGAAAAAAGCCATGTATAAACCTGTTGGCGCCGCAATAAATAAAATGGCTACCACATAAATTTTTCCGATAAGCCTGTGTAAAGCCAAATTATTACGACGAAGCCATTTTATAAATTGTATTGGCCCCAAAGCAATGGCCAGCATACCTCCAAAAATGTGAAAGTAAAAAACGGTTCTCCAAACCGGATTGTAAACCACATCCTGTTTGGTAAGCAAAAAACTTACATCGGGCTTAAAATTCCAATACATGAACGTAATGCCAAATAACAAAAAGGCAAAACCTGTCATAAAAACAAAGGGAATTCTGGCTATGATCTTTAAAAACAAAAGTTAATTTATTTAATAAAGTAAACATACTTTAAAAGATACATTTTAAACAGGGCATTTAACATATTTTGTTTTAGGCTAAGGCTCTTTAAGAAATTTTAACCATCCTGCTTTTCAGTTATCTGCATGGCTGATCTTTTTAATATGAACTGACAATAAATTAGTCCCGATTATTTTTTTACATTAAATTTGTCCAATTAAAAATTCACACCATGGTAAATATTCTTGATTCACAACAATTGCAGAACACATTAGGCAAACTAAAAACAGACGCGCTGCCTGTTTTCGGAAAAATGTCGCCCCAGCATATTTTGGAACATCTGGCTAAAAGCTTAAAAGCTTCATCCGGAAAACTTGAAGTTAAATCGCATTTAACTTCTGAAGAAGCCGATAAATTAAAACAGAAATTGATCTACAGCGATTTTCAGCTAACACCCGGAATTAAAAGTCCAATTATGGGCGATGAACCTCCGGCGTTGATCCACCCTGATTTTAATGAGGCCTTAAAACATTTGTACGAAGAAATAAATTATTTTGAAAATTATTACAAAACCAATTCCGAGGTTAAACACATTCACCCTCGCATGGGTGAATTAACTTACTCCGAATGGCTCGTGTTTCACAACAAACATTTCGCCCATCATTTCAGGCAGTATAATTTAGTGTAAGCGGTTTATTTTAGAATGCGAAAACTTTTTTTATTGCTTATTCTGCACTTTTCCTTTTCCGCTTTTTCACAAAAAGAGAAACCTACTCACATCGACAGTATTTTAAATTTCGCAAAAAAACAAATGGGCATTCGCTACCATTACGCGCATTGCACACCTAAAGAAGGATTTGATTGCTCCGGATTTGTATACTACGTATTTAATCATTTCAATATTAAAGTTCCGCGCGCCTCGTTGGATTATGAAAAAATGGGAAAGCTTATTCCGGCCGACTCTGCCAAACCCGGCGATATTATTGTATTTACAGGCACCAATTATAAAAACAAATTTCCCGGCCACGTTGGTATTATTTTATCTCAACCCTGCGAAAACATTACGTTTATCCACAGTTCCTCAAGCAAAAAAAAATCAGGTGTAAAGATCTCCAGCTTTGCCGATTCTCCCGGCTATAAGATCCGCTTTATTAAAATTGCCAGGTTATCAGAAGAATTTCTTAAGTAAAAATAAAAATTACTTTTTCCGAATATATTTGCATTAATCCAAAGCTTTTGGTTATTTTTAGTACACTAATAAACGGGTGTTTAACTTTAAATAATTATAATATGAGTTTTTTCAAAAAATTATTTGGCATAAAAGAGAAAGACGAAGAAAGCGTTTTTCCAAAACCCTATATTGCCCCACCTGTAACACGATCCACTCCTATCGAAAAGGTTCTTGAAAATAACGAGCCCGAATCGTTTGACACGGATTACGTTAACCAAAATTCCGAAACTAAAAAAACTACTATAGCGGAAACAAAAAAAACCGAAGTCACTTCAAAAATAATGATCAATACCGTTAAATCGGGATCAAATCCGGATGACTGGGATACTTTTGAAAAGAACGGAAAAGAAGGTTACGAAGACGAAGATGGAAATGTAGTGATTGAGGCTCAGTTTGACAGCGCCGATCTTTTTGAAGAAGGAGTGGCCGTTGTAAAAATTGGCGAAAAACGCGGAATGATAAATGCGCGTGGAGAATATATTTTAAAACCCGAATACGATTATATTTATGGTGTAACCGAAGGATTGATCCTTGTTGAAAAAAACGACCTTTCAGGTTTTGTTTCTTCTGATGGCACGTTTGTAATTCCTCTTATGTATGATTACGCAAGCGAGTTCAGCGAAGGTTTAAGCTCTGTTTCTCTCGACGGTAAATGCGGGTTTATTGATACAAATAATAAAACAATCATTAATTTTAACTTTGGGGATGCCGGAGATTTTAGCCAGGGGCTTGCCTGTGCCTCGCCTTATTCAGAACTTGAAACCACAAAATACGGCTACATTGATAAAAGCGGTGAGTTTGTTATTCAGCCAAAATTTGATGATGCCAAAGGTTTCAGAGAAAATCTGGCACCCGTTAAAGTAGGAGATAAATGGGGTTATGCAAATTTAAAAGGTGATTTAATTTGTGAGCCGCAATATTTTAGAGCCAACGAGTTTTACCATGGCCGCTCGTCTGTAATGAAAGAAACAAACGGCAAAAGCGGCTTTGCAGATAAAACCGGTAAACTGGTTATTGATTACCTTTACGATTATCAATCGGATTTTATGGAAACCGGAAAAGCATATGTTTTCATTAAGGGCGAATGTTTAACACTTAATCCCGACGGAACTTATAAAAAATAAATTTTTAATTCAATGCTGGATAGATCATCTACAAACCAAAACATTACAAATTATTTTTTACTTATTGGTAAACTGGAAGGATACAGCTATTTGCTTTTGTTGCTTATAGCCATGCCCCTCAAATATATTTTTAAACAACCGCAATACGTGCTTTTTACCGGATACATTCACGGCATTTTATTTATAGCTTTTATTTTTTTATTGGCGCTTATGTTCTTTAAAGTAAAACTGAGTTTTAAAAATTCGGCATTGGCGCTTTTATTGTCACTGTTGCCTTTTGGGACCTTTTATTTAAAAAAGATTATATAGCCCTGCATTCTATTTAGGCCTGTGAGAAAACTCATTGTTTGGGTTGAAAAGTTCAGTTTCGAGGTTTGCAGATTTTTTAAAAACCGGAGTTTACTAAGGTAAATGAGAATTTTTTAAAAAATCTGCTTAACAGGGCAAACAGCCTGTGGCTGTTTGAGCCGGATAGTGTGTTGGCAATGGACTTTTCGGACAAACACTATTTAAGACGTTTAAACAATCCTTTCAACTCATCTTCGGTCAAGTTCCGCCATTCGCCGGGTTTCAGTTTATCTAATGTAATATCCATTACCCGTATACGCTGTAGTTTCAAAACCTGATAATCATATTTATTGCACATACGGCGAATTTGCCGATTAAGTCCTTGTTTTAATACGATCTTGAAAATTCGTTTCGACAACGGATCTTTGGTTATTTTACACGGTTGCGTCATCTCACCGTGAATCTCTATTCCATCCGACATTTCCTGTATAACCCTATCTCGTAAGGGTAAGTTTAAAGTAACAATGTATTCCTTTTCATGTTCAAATAATGGGTTCGCAATTTTATCAATTACCTCGCCGTGATTCGTTAGCAAGATCAATCCCTCCGATTCCTTATCCAATCTTCCAACAGGATAAATTGTTTCAGGATGTTTGATCGCGTCCACAATATTATTTTTAATTTTTTCTGTGGTACATACAATTCCTTTGGGTTTATTGTATACAATATAAACGGGTACAAATTCTTTTGCTTCTAAAACTTTTCCATCTATCAATACAACATCGCCCTTATTTATTTTAGTGCTGAAGTTGGCAACTTTGCCGTTTACTGTAACACGTTTTTCTTCGATCAATTCATACGCTTTTCTGCGCGAGGTAAATCCGCTTTGCCCGATATATTTATCCACTTTCATTGCGGCAAAGGTATTCGTTTTTTAAGATTTATAGCAAAGAGGCAATAAAAAAACCCTTGTTGCTTTAACAAGGGTTTTAAAATAGTTAATTTATGTTTTAGTGATTGATTCCAATATTAATATTTATAGTTATAGTATGTTCTTGATCGTCGTCGTCGTCGTCACTACCATGATGTTTGCCCTTGTGTTGGCCATTTCCATGATGCCCGCCGCAATTGCCATGATGTTCTTCTCCTCCGTTAGAAATCACAACATTATCGGCTCCTGTATACCCGCTTGTTGGAGTATAATTGTAAACAAAATTTCCGGAAGCATCCTTTGCAATAGTACTTACACTCGCGTGTGAGCTTTGAGTAGAAATTTTAAAACCCTCAGGGTTTGCATTTGCAGGTAAGGTGTACGAATAGGTTTGATCAACATTCAAATTCGTATTTACTGTCTCATTAATTGGCGGCGCATTGTGTTCCTTTTTACAGGATGGCATACTAATTAACGCTACGCATGCAATGGTCATTAAAATTCCGGCTTTTTTCATTTTTAAGTTTTTATAAAGGTAAATAATTAAAATCTCGCTTTCATCTATTTAACGCTTACTAAATGTTAAACTTTGGGTTTAGACCCCTCGTATTTGTTAAAATTATTCAATTTTTGTCTTTAATTTTACGTTTAAATGATAACAAAAATAAACTTAAGTAATCTCGAATTTTTAAAACAGGTTAAAAAAAATAACAACCGCGATTGGTTCAATACACATAAGGACCGCTATTTAGAAGAATTAAAAGAACTGGAACATTTTGCCGATGCCTTATTGCTTGAAATGAATAAGCACGATGTGATAGAAACACCAACAGGCAAAAAAAGTTTACACCGTATTTATCGCGACACCCGTTTCTCGAAAGAAAAAACACCCTATAAAACCAATTGGAGCGGCAGTTTTAAACGCGCCGGCAAACAACGCAGAGGCGGATATTATTTTCACATTGAAGCCGGTAACTCTTTTGCAGCCGGCGGTTTTTGGGGACCGGAACCGGGTGACCTTAAACGCATACGGGACGAATTTGTCTATGATGCAGCGCCTTTGCGAAAAATTTTAAAAAGTAAAAGTTTTAAAAGCGCATTCGGCTCTCTAAAAGGCGAACAAATAAAAACTACACCTAAAGGCTACGACCCTAATGATCCTGCGATAGATCTTTTACGATACAAACAATTTATTCTAATTAAAAAATTCAGCGATAAAGAAGTGTTAAGCAATTCTTTTTTAAAGAACGTGAACAAAACGTTTAAAGAGATGCGTCCTTTTTTTAATTATATGGGCGAAGTTTTAACTACCGATGTAAATGGAATTTCGGTGATTTAAATTGTTTATATTTGATAAACATTGAGATTAAAATGAAAAAAATATTTTACCTATCCCTTTTATTTTTTTCCTTGAATTCATTTTCTCAAACAACCCCGCAAGGCATTAAAATTTTATTGGAAGAACGCAGCAAACATGGCACCATACCCATGCCCGATACAAAAGCGGACCTTGTAATTAACGATACACTTAAACGCACCCTCACTTCCGATAAAGACGGTTACCTTGCCCTTATTGAAATCCCTCCCGGGAAATACAACCTCAAAGTAAGTACCGATGGCTGCGAGACAATAGAACAAAAGGATATTATAGTGGTTCGCCAAAAAAGCGCGCAAGTCACCATTGGCTTTATTTGTGTTTACGAAGAAGAGCCGAAAAAGAAGAAAAAAAGGGATTAAGGAATGAAAGAACTTTAATATAAACAGTAATTTAAAGCGGGGTTAAAAGTTAGTAGCAATAAACGAAATAACATGAAAACATTTGCCGCGTTTATTTTCCTCATTACATTGACGGTTCAAAACTCGTTCGGTCAAGCTCGAAAAAATAATAAGATATGGTGTTTTGACAAAGAGCTTTCCCAATTGAAAATTGGTGACACATTATCGTTTCTCCAACCAGACTCATTCTCCTTAAGAACCTTTAAATTTTTTGACAACGGCATTTTTTCGTCGTGTAATACTACAAAACCAAATAATGCTAAAAGTAAAATAATCGAACGTTTTTGGGATAAACTCGGCACTTGGACATTTCATTCAGGAACTCTAATTATTCAAACGAATAACTCAATCCTAATTTTAAAATCGATTCATAGTTCAAAAGATAAGCACCTTTTTTTAGTTAAAGACCTTCAAATGGGAGACTTTTCCAAAAATAATTCCGTCTTCGATAAATCTAAATTCCACATGGACTTTAATTTCGGGTTAAGTGAAAATTTTGTTGATACCAAAACAAATAAATGCTTTGGTAATTATTTCATCCTTGGTTTTGGGACAACTGTTTATTTAAAAAATTTCTTTTTCTCCTATTCTTACAATCCAACCTCCTTAACAAAGGTTAAGCACGATTTTTCTTCTACTGATAACTTCATTATTAAAGAGTATTATAAAAACTCATGGAATGGGAATGGTCCGTATTGGGTTAATATAATAAAAAATAATTTTGATATAGGTTATGAAAAAAATTTAAATAAAACTTTGAGTTTTACTCCGAGTGTTGGTTTTTTTGTATCAAAACTTCAGGTCATTAACGACAGTTTACATGATTGGAAACACGATGTAGGTCGATTTTATGGAGGCAGACTTGGATTTTCAATTAGAAAATATTTCACTGTAGTAGAAAACGTAAGAGTATTCATTGGCGTTAATAATTTTTTTAGCATATATAACATTAATAATCATTTTTCAGACTTAGGAAATAATTTTTACACGTTTTCAATTAATTTCGGATTTAAATTTCGACCCTCCGGAAAACCTTTCTCAGAAGCTTTATCCTTAATGTCAAACCGTTTCAAATAAAAATTTATACTTCTAATCCATGCCTAACACACAATTAAAACCCCAATTTTTATTAAACCCTGAAATTACTTTTCTAAATTTCGGTTCATTTGGCGCTTGCCCGAAACCAATTTTTGAAGATTATCAAAAGTGGCAATTAGAGCTGGAACAAGAGCCGGTTCAGTTTATAACTGTGAATGGATTAAATTACTTAAAACAATCGCGCGATGCAGTGGGCAAATACCTAGGTTGCGCGGGAGACGATCTGGTGTATGTTACCAATCCATCCTACGCGGTAAATATTATCGCAAAAAGTTTTGGCCTAAAGGCGGGCGACGAAATTCTTAGCACAGACCTTGAATA
>JANYBY010000027.1 GCA_025360565.1 Bacteroidota bacterium | reverse complement strand
TTCGGGAACTAAAAAATGTTAATGTAATGGGCTTTATGGCAATGGCGAGTAATACAGAGGATGAAAAGCAGATCTCAAAAGAATTTAGAGCTCTAAAGCAATTTCATGAAAATATGTATAGTCTCAATACCCAATACTCACTACTCACTACTTTATCATTCGGAATGAGCGGGGATTACAAGATCGCGATCCAAGAGGGCAGTAACATGGTGCGAATAGGAAGTTTAATTTTTGGAGAAAGAAACTATAGCCACTAATCACTTAACTCTCACCACTTAACTCTAAACACCCCCTCAATGGGAATCATCTACGCTCTAATAACAACACTTTGCTGGAGTTTCGGGATCTTTCCTTTTACAGAAGCCGCCAAACGCTTTGGCAGCGCGGCTTTAAATCAGTATCGTTTATTTTTGGGCTGGATCTTTATTACCATTATCGCGTGTATCTCTTATGGTATTAACCCTGTAGCACTTGCCATATCACCAACCGCCCATAATTATTTTTATTTGGCTTTATCGGGTATTGTTGGCTTTACCATTGGCGATTTTTTTACTTTTAATTCCTTTAAAATGCTCGGTCCGAAATTAGCGAGTATTTATACTTGCATTGCGCCCTGTGCCGCGTTAATTTTAGGCGCACTCATATTGAATGAAAAAATAAATCTCATTGGTATTTTTGGAATGCTCGTAACAATTGGCGGAATAATATGGCTTACACTTTCAAAAAAAGACGCAGTTGCCGCTGAAATAAAAGGATTTGTAAGAAATAAAGTGGGAATTGTTTCCGGTTTCATTGGCGCACTGTGCCAGGGTTCTGGGCTTGTGCTTTCTAAATTAGGTTTTCAAAAAACAACCGAGTTAACCGAAATACCAACACTGCAAGCCGTTTGGATCCGTTTATTATTTGCCTTTAGCGCGGCTATGTTAGTGGCTTTTTTTACTAAAACATTTATGAAACACACAACGATTGTTTTTACAAATCAAAATAAGGGTTTAAAATTTATGCTCGCGGGTACTATTTTGGGTCCGGTTTGCGGAGTGAGCTGTTCATTGTTGGCTATTAGCCATTTAAAAGTTGCCGAAGCACAAACTATTTTTGCAACACTTCCCATTTTTGTTCTTCCATTAAATTATTTATTTTATAAAGAAAAAATTACTACAACTTCTGTTTTTGCTTGTTTAACAACGGTTCTTGGCGTGTTCATATTAATTTGGAGAGATACAATTGTGCAATGGATATAGAACAAGCCCTCGTAGACGAACACAGTAAAGCACAAACCAATAGAATTATTAAATTTATTGGTAATGATAAAACGCGGTTTAAAAAATTAATTAATATTTTTTTTACCGGAGAATATCTTTTAAGCCAACGTGCAGCATGGCCTTTAAGCTACGTGGCAATAGAACATCCTGAATTAATTAAACCGCATTTTTATAAATTGGTAAAAAAGTTAGCAGAGCCCGATAATCATCCGGCTATTGCCCGCAATATTTTAAGGATCTGTGAAGAAATTGAGATTCCTGAAAAGCATCATGGAGTTTTAATTGATCTTTGTTTTAAATCTATAATGAACCTTAAAGAACCAATTGCCACCAGGGCTTTTGCTATTACTGTCGCGGCAAAGATCTGTAAAAATTATCCCGACCTTAAAAATGAGTTAATTCTGATACTCGATGAGTTTAAAAAATATCCTCAACCGCCTGCTATCAAAGTGAGAATAAGGAATGCTTTTAAAACGTTATCAGTTATAGGTTAAACGTTACTCCTTTAATTGATAACCGATAACTCTTACGGACTTACGTTGAAATAAAAGGAGTTGTTTGCAAGATATTTTGCGCCAGGGATGGAGTCCGCCGCGGTGGATTTGAGCTCTTTTGCCAAGCTACCCGATAAATACACTGAAGCGTGACAAAAAGTGAGTAGCGACAGCCCGATGCCGCTAACCGTGAAAAGCGAAAGCGGCAGGCGCCCAAATTCAAACTTACATTTTACAGAATAACCTGTAACAGATCGCAAATAACGCTTAACTTCTAAGAGATATTCCCTACTTTTGCAACGCATTATGCAGTTCGAATTAACGTCGGAATATTTAGAAAAGTTAAAGGATGCCATTGAATCAAAAAATGTGGTTTTCCTTAACCATCAATTGCATGAATTGTATGCGCCTGATATAGGAAACATTATTAATCAGCTTAACGATGCTGACGGGGCTTTTATTTACGGGTTGCTGGATGAAGTTACCGCTCCCGATGTTTTACTTGAATTGCACGACGATATACGCGAAAGTCTTTTGGCTACATTCAGTTCCAAAAAAATTGCCGAGCAAATTGATAACATGGATAGCGATGACGCGGCCGATGTTATTTCTGAATTACCGGAAAATATTCAAGGGGAAGTTCTTTCGCATATTGAGGATCTTGAACAGGCAAGCGATATTGCAGAATTAATAAATTTTGAAGAAGGTACCGCGGGATCCTTAATGGCCAAGGAATTGGTGAGCGTGTATAGTTTTGAAACGGTTAATGCCTGCATTGAAGAAATTCGTAAACAAGCAGAAGATGTCAACGTAATGTATGCAGTTTATGTTGTAGATAACAACGAACGCTTGATAGGGATGCTTTCTTTGAAAAAATTAATTATTTCACATCCGCTCGCAAAGGTAGAGGAGATCTATGAACCGGACATTCAATACGTAAAAACAAGTACCGCAAGCGAAGAGGTTGCTGCCATCATGCAAAAATTTGATCTCGTTGTACTGCCAGTGGTTGATCAGTTTGGCCGCCTCGTAGGAAGAATTACCATTGATGATGTGGTAGATGTTATGCGCGAAGCAGCGGAAGAAAATATTCAGCGAATGAGCGGTTTAACCGATGATGTGGATAGTAACGACAACATGCTGCGTATTTCAAGGGCACGCATACCCTGGTTATTAGTTGGTATGTGCGGTGGTATTGTTGGTTCACGAATTATTGGCTCTTACGATGAACAAATTCAAACGCATCAGGCTATGGCGTATTTTATTCCGCTTATTGGTGCAATGGGCGGCAATGTAGGTGTGCAAAGCAGTGCAATTATTGTGCAGGGCCTTGCCAATAATACCTTATTAGGTACAAATATTGGTTCTAAATTATTAAAAGAACTTGGGGTTGGCCTTATCAACGGATTAATTTGCGCGGCCTTAATTTGGGGTTATTGTTTTTTGATTGAAGATTGGAAACTGGCGGCAACCGTTAGTATAGCTTTATTCACAGTAATATTATTCGCTTCTTTTCTCGGCACTTTTGTGCCTTTAACCATGAACCGCTTTAAAATAAATCCCGCTCTGGCCACAGGCCCCTTTGTAACAACCCTTAACGATATTGTTGGCATTACGATCTATTTTTTGGTTGGGCGGATTCTGTACGGGATGATTTAAATGAATCTTTCAATCCTTACCGAAAAATTATATATATTTAGATGTAATGCCCTTCTTTAAGGAATTTAAAAAATGACTGTATGAATAAAATCAGAGCAAATTGCATACTACTTTTTTTAATAGCCTTTCTATTGAATG
>JANYBY010000024.1 GCA_025360565.1 Bacteroidota bacterium | reverse complement strand
CCGGCGCAATTTAACGAGAACCTGTGTAAGCAATTAAACCTTGCCGGGCATGATGCACAGATCATTTCTTATTCGTTACAATACCCTAATTTTTTATTTCCCGGCTCTTCTCAGTTTGAAACAAGCGGTAAAGCACCTGAGGGAATTAAGATCTATACTTTAATAAACACCATTAACCCGTTCAATTGGATAAAAGTTGCCCGCTTCATTAAAAAAGAAAAACCGGACTTTATTTTATTTCGTTATTGGCTTCCGTTTTTTGGCCCCTGTTTAGGAACAATAGGAAAATTAATAAGATCAAAAACAACCGTATTGGCCTTAACAGATAACATCATTCCCCACGAAAAACGTTTTGGCGATAAACAATTTACCAACTATTTTGTAAAGAATTGCCATGGTTTTATTGCCATGAGTAAAACTGTTTTGAACGATATCTCAAAATTTTCAGACAATAAAAATAAGGCCTACTCCCCACACCCTATGTACGAAACCTACGGGCCAATAGTGAGTGAAAAAGAAGCGAGGGAAAAATTAAGGCTCAATTCGAATGATAAGATAATTTTATTCTTTGGATTGATCCGCCATTACAAGGGCCTGGATATTTTAATGGAAGCAATGACGCATTCCGAAATAAAAAAACAGAATATAAAACTTTTAATCGCAGGTGAATTTTACGAGGACAAACAACCCTATTTAGATCTCATTGAAAAACACGGATTAAAAGAAAATATAATTTTACACGATAAGTTCATTGCCAATGATGAAGTGAGGTATTATTTCTGCGCAAGTAATTTAGTGGCGCAAACTTATCGAAATGCCACGAACAGCGGGGTAACCATGGTGGGTTACTATTATCAAAAACCTATGCTGGTAACAAACGTAGGCGGTTTAGCCGAAATTGTACCCAACAATAAATGCGGTTATGTAGTTGAAAATTCGTTACCAAAGATCTCAGAAAAAATAATTGAATATTTCTCGCAAAATAAGGAAGCGGAGTTCACGCAGAATGTTATTCTTGAAAAGAAAAAATACGAGTGGAGTGAGTTTATCAGGGTGCTTCTGGAATTATACCAGACTTCAAAAACCTAACCACGGATCCCGATAGCTATCGGGAACAGACACCACAGATCCCGATAGCTATCGGGAACACGGAATTCTATTAAAGTAACTCTGGTCAATTAATAATAAATTATCCTCCGTGTTCCTTCGTGTTCTCCGTGCCTCTGTGGTTAGAATCTCTCAGTTGTTAGAGATACTTATCAACACCTGTTAAATCTTTATAACACCTGTTAATACTTTGTTTCTTTGACCTTATTCCACAAAGCCCTTGCTATCAGAGCGTTTCGTGGCAAAAAGTTAATTACTCCGTTTTCTGTTAATAACCGTGTTTCAGTGCCTCCCAAAGCATTCGTATTTTTAAAAGTTAAGTTTTACTTGGGGAGAGAACTTCAAACCGGAAACTTCAAACTATAAACAATAAAGGATGGCTCTACAAGTCAATGTTAACGATATATTGTCACAACTTTACCAGCACCGCGGTGTAGTTGAATTCTTATTTGCTAACCGCGAAAACATAACGGTTAACGAACTACTTTCGCGCGATGATATTTCGCAGGAACAATACCTGAAACTTAAATCACTTGATTTGCTTTACGAATACGAAAGCATTGTAAGCTTGAACGACGCGGTAATAGCCATGTTTGAAGACTTTATGGAAATTGGTGAAGTAACCCCGGGCTTTATTAACGATTACATCAACGAACTAAAACGCCACATTCGTTTTTATCAGGAAGTGCATGAATATCGCTTTTTGCGCAGCATAAAAAAATATTTAAAACGCATTAACATCGCTCTTTCACGCGAGATAATAAAGCTTCAAAAAAATGTAGATGATACTTACAAGAACGAGGCTAATTACCGTATTAAAATTCAAAAGCTGGAAGCTTATCGCGAAAAGCGAGATACCATTATTGATTTTATCCGTAAAACCGAAGAGATCATTGAAGATACCCGCGGATTATTTACCCTTACAAACGATCCGGAACTTTATGGAATTGTAAACGCGTTAAAAGCGGGTTTGATTGAGAATCTGGATTTTCTTATCGAAATTCAAACGGACATTACCGATTATATCAACAAGATCCAGTTCCAGTTAGATGTGTATGTAAAAGCTCAAAAATTAAAAGAAATAAAAGACCACGGTACATTGCATTACCGTACCAATTTTAAAGAAGTGGTAAACGCCGTAATGCCTTTGAGATTTAACGGCATTAAAGGCCCGCGCACAAAAATTGCCATTGACTTTTTATTTACCGATGAAGGGCATGTACTTTGTAAAAAAGTAGCTGAAAAATATAAGATTTCGAGGTTAATGATGCGTGGTATTGCAGGGAAATTACCATCTAATTTTAAAGATCAATTAGTAGACAACCAAATTAAATTAGATGTTGAAAAATTAGTTGACCGATTTTTAACTCAATCAAAAGCAAATTTATTTGAATACCTGATCGATTACAAATTCCCCAAAGCCGTTGGCAATGTCACGTTTGAAGACAGGCTTTCTATTTTTGTTGAGATTGCCATGGAATATCAAAATAATTTGGATTTTAAATACCGATTAAATTATTATGATTATGAGGAATCGGTTTCCAAACAAAAAAAGCGTTTAGGTTATACCATCATTTTACCATTACCAAAACAAGAAGCAAAAACAAGAAAAGAAAAAGCTGCTTAAATAATTTTAGAACTGTTGAATTGTTGATTTTTAGA
>JANYBY010000009.1 GCA_025360565.1 Bacteroidota bacterium | reverse complement strand
ATTTGCCAGGTGTCACCCTGTTGGCACTGATGGCCCTAGTGGCGTCTAATGAGCAGCTGGGGAAATGGGTTGGGTCTTAAATTAATAACGATATTTTTGGCCACATTGAACATGGTGTCCATGGTCCACATGACGCACCTGTTCATGTTCTGGACCATTTGGGTGAGGCTGAAGGTGGGGCTGGCCTAGAAACTGGCCTTTAGACCCTTCCTGAATCTCGAATTGCTGGGGGGGAGGGACACGTTCTGAGCCTCTTAAACTTTACTTGTTTGTGTACTGCAGCAGTTATAAAAGTCTGCACAAAAAAGTACCTTCCGCATATGTGAACCCCCAACTTGAGGCCCACAAATTTTTTTTAAAAAATACGCCCAAAACCTTACAGACATGGATGATTGATGTGATATTAGCTATTTAGAAGATTTGAGGTAATTTCTACTTTTTCAACAATAATTTTAAAATAGTTAATAAATATCTCAATATACCCCCTGTTTTTTTAAGCTTTAAGCCTAAATTTTTCATTTTTTGGAGGCGTACCCCCCTAAATTTTCACTATTTTTGTAAAATATTTAAATAACCCATTAAAAATCAATATAAATGACAACAAGACGAATTTTAGCCCTTCAGGACGTTGTAAAACGAGTTCCTGTTGAATTTAACCAAACCAATAAAAAAGTTTCGCAATATTACGGATCCAATGTTTTTGGATTGGATGCCATGCGCGAATTTCTTTCGGAAGAAGCGTTTAACAGCATTCAAAATTCAATGAACCAAGGTACAATTGTTGAACGAAAAATGGCCGATCAAGTTGCCGCTTGCATGAAAGCCTGGGCGCAAAGCAAAGGCGTTACACATTTTACACATTGGTTTCAGCCACTTTCAGGCGCGACTGCTGAAAAGCACGACGGGTTTTTTGAACCCATTGAAGGTGGCCGCGCTATTGAACGTTTTAGCGGAAACGCTTTGGTGCAGCAGGAACCCGACGCTTCTTCTTTTCCGAACGGCGGAATAAGAAATACGTTTGAAGCCCGCGGTTACACCGCGTGGGATCCAACTTCTCCCGCGTTTATTTGGGGAAATACTTTGTGCATACCTACTATTTTTATTTCGTACACCGGCGAATCATTAGATTTTAAAACACCTTTACTAAAATCATTAGCAACCTTAGATAAAGCGGCAACAGATGTTTGCCAATATTTTGATAAGAACGTAACAAAAGTAATTGCTACGTTGGGATGGGAACAGGAATATTTTTTAGTGGATTCGGCTTTATATAATATACGTTACGATTTACAGCAAACAGGAAGAACTTTATTTGGTCATGCTCCTGCAAAAGGGCAACAACTGGAAGATCATTACTGGGGCTCCATCCCTGAAAGGGTTTCGGCATACATGCGCGATTTTGAATACGAAGCACATTTGTTGGGAATTCCGGTTCGCACACGCCACAACGAAGTAGCGCCTGCGCAATTTGAGTGCGCTCCGGTTTTTGAAGAAACAAATTTAGCGGTTGATCATAATTTATTATTAATGGATGTGATGGAGAAAGTGGCCATCCGTCATAATTTCCGCGTACTACTGCACGAAAAACCTTACGCGGGTGTTAACGGCAGCGGTAAACATAATAACTGGAGTTTAGCAACCAGCACCGGAAAAAATTTATTGTCACCGGGCAAAACACCAAAAACAAATTTACAGTTCCTTACCTTTTTCGTTAACACTGTAAAAGCGGTTTACGAACATGCCGATCTGTTACGTGCCTCAATAGCCTCTGCCAATAACGATCACAGGCTGGGTGCCAACGAAGCCCCGCCGGCCATCATGTCGGTTTTTTTGGGCGAACAATTATCGAAAGTATTGGATGAATTAGAAAAAACAGTGCAAGGCGGTAAAATGAGTCCTGAATTAAAAACCGCTTTGAAAATGAACATCGGAAGAATTCCTGATATTTTATTGGATAATACAGATAGAAACAGAACATCGCCTTTTGCATTTACAGGAAATAAATTTGAATTCCGCGCAGTGGGATCAAGCGCCAATTGCGGCGGACCAATGACCGTGCTGAACGCGATCGTTGCCGAACAGTTAATTGAATTTAAAAAAGATGTGGATGGCTTAATGACAAAAAATGTGGAGAAGGACGAAGCTATTTTTCAGATATTAAAAAAATACATTACCGAGAGTAAACGCATTCGTTTTGAAGGAAATGGTTACGGCGAAGAGTGGAAGGCCGAAGCAAAAAAACGTGGCTTAAGCAATATACCAACTACACCTGGGGCTTTGGAAGCGATGATAACAAAAAAATCGCTGCACTTATTTGAATCGCTGGGTATTTTAAATCACCGCGAACAGGAAGCGCGTTACGAGATCAGCATTGAAACGTACACCAAAAAAATTCAGATCGAATCGCGCATTATGGATGATATGGTGAACAATCAAATTATTCCCGCCGCCTTAAATTACCAAAAAACGTTGGTTGAATCTGCGCAAGGAATGAAAGATATTTTACCGGCCGATGAATTTAAAAAAGTGGCAAAAACACAATTGGAATTAATTAAAGAAATTTCGGAACGTGTTACATTAATAAAAACCGAAGCCGCTTTAATGACTGAAGAACGCCGGAAAGCGAATAATTTAGACAGCCCAAAAAAACAAGCCAATGCCTATTGTGAAAACGTAAAGCCGTATTTTGAAAGTTTAAGATACAATGTAGATAAACTGGAAGCCATTGTAGATGATGCTACGTGGCCGCTGCCGAAGTATAGGGAGATGTTGTATTTGAGGTAAACAACCTAAAATTTTAACCACTTAGTAACATAGTAAAGGCATAGTTTTTTTGTAGAATTATAAAGTAAAATATAGAACAAGCTTCGGAAAGAAGCTTGTTATGTAAACTTAAAAGCACCATCGTTTTTATTTTATCTATGTGTCTATGTGGTTTAAACCTATTGGATCAAAACGGATGTCATGCTGAACGAACCGGCCACCGGCGCGTCGTTAAAAAAAGAAACAGTTTCGTTTTTTTCTTTTAAGGCTAAGGTGTAAAGCAAAGGCAAATAATGTTCAGGTGTTGGCACGGCTAAATTAATTGACTTGCCTTGATTTTTATAATCTATGAGGGGCGAATGGTTATCTTCCGAAATATATTTTTTAAATTTTTCATTGGCTTCAATGGCCCAGTCGTGGCCGTAAGGGGCGTTAAAATCATTTCCGTTCACTTTCACATATCCGAAATTATGAACCATGTTGCCGCTTCCAATTACCATTACGCCTTTTTTGCGAAGCGCCGCTAATTGTTTTGCGAGGTCGTAATGATATTGAGCGTCTTTTGTATAATCTAAACTTAATTGAATGATAGGAACATCTGCATTGGGGAACATATTTTTTGTTACGCTCCAGCAGCCATGGTCAAATCCCCAGGTGGTATCAAAACCAACTTCTGTTTTTGTTACTGCTTTTTTTGTTTCTTCATCTAACCATTTACTTCCAGGTGCCGGATATTCAACGGCAAATAATTCTTTGGGAAATCCCCCAAAATCGTGAATGGTTGGTGGCAATTCCTGCGCGGTAACAAAAGTGCCTTTGGTTTCCCAATGCGCCGATACCATTAAAATGGCTTTTGGTTTTGGTAATTTTTTTCCAACAGCTTTCATTTCTCTGGAAAAAGAATTGTCTTCGATCGCGTTCATGGGATTGCCGTGGCCTACAAAAAGCAAAGGCATTGTTTCGGTGTTTTCTCCCTTATTAATTATTTCATTCAGCGAATTTAATTTCATAGTTGCTCCTGTTAAAGATAAAAGCCCAAGTGATCTGATAAATTGTTTTCTGTCCATTTTGCAACATCTAATTTACGATTAAAGAAGATGAAAAAAACCGTGTTAAGATCTTTTAGGGATTGTATGGAATGTACGGCCATTGCGAGGGCTTAATTGTCAAACCCGAAGCAACGTTTTCCAATGATTTCTGAAGAGATTGCTACACCGCCGGGAATATATAAAGCGGGTCTCAAGAACGCCAACTTTCAAAATAAGAATTAGGATACCGACCCATTTTTTTTTAATTTTAAAGAATGAATAGTTCTCTCGAAACCTTTGACCGGTATTTGCTGGTGAAGATAAATTCTTTAAACAATGGGTTTTTGGATAGTGTGATGTGGCAGCTGAGCCAGATCTATATTGTTCTTCCTCTAGCGCTTTTACTGGTTTATTTTTATTACAAACGTTACCAGTTAAAAAATACTGCGGCACTTTTATTGTGCATTGCTATTGTAATTGCCTGCACAGACCTAAGCAGCAATGTTGTAAAGCACGCTGTTAAACGTTACAGGCCAACACATAATATTGAGATAAAGGATAATTTGCACATTGTGAATGATTATCGCGGTGGCAAATATGGTTTTTTTAGTGCTCATGCGGCAAATACTGTAGGCGTTACAACATTTTTATTTTTAGCCGCTAGTTGGATCCGCCGAAGAATACGTTTTTTATTTTTTGGCATTCCGCTTTTGATCATTTACAGTAGAATGTATCTGGGTGCGCATTACCCTAGTGATGTTTTTATTGGAACAATTGACGGGATCATTTTTGGATACATTGTTTTTATTATTTTTAGAAAACATTTTTTTAAATCGCCGCTAATTTCAAATGATTAAAAAAATTATTTTTTTTTTAGTGGGAATTAATTATTGTTATGGTCAGCTGCCAAACACGGATCTGTGGCTTTTTTCAATAAAAAAAGATAAAGAAATGTATTCCATTGAAAAAGGCGAAAATATTACAAAGCGCCAAGGCTACGATAATCAGCCGTCCTTTTCTGCGAATAATAAAAACATTTATTACGTGGGAATTTATGCTGATAAACAGGCGGATGTATATGTGTATGAAATTGGAGCTAAAAAAAATATTCGCTTAACAAAAACGATCGAGAGCGAATATTCACCCGTTTTTATTCCTTCAAACAAAAAAATAAATTGTGTGGTGGTTGAAAAAGACAGCGCGCAACGGATCTGGACCTACGATGAAAAGTTAGGAACACAAAATAAATTAGTGTTTGATGAAGACTCGGTTGGTTATTATAACTTTTTGAATGCCGACACGGTTCTGTATTATAAATTAACCAAACCGCATTCGCTCAGGGCGCACTGCATTAGTACCGGAAAAGATATTTGGCTTGCGAATGATCCTGTGCGGGGATTTAAAACTATTAACCGGCATGAATTTATTTTTGGAGTAAAAGATTCTGTTAAAGTAAGTTTTTATAAGTACAATACCCTTTTGCAGAAAGCAAATAAGTACTGCGAGTATAATTCCACAAACGAAGATATTATTTGGCATTCGGGCTGGGGCCTTTTAAAATCGGAGAAAGCGGCCATTTTACGGTACGATGAAAAACAAAGTAAATGGATAGCGCTTTTTGATCTCACTAATTTTGGAATAAAAAAGATCACGCGCTTTGTGTTTGATTCGAAGAACAAAAAATTGGTTATTACAGATAATCTATAATAGGCTTGATAGCGTTTAGTATATATCTTTTAATTTTTTCAGCGCTCATTTATACGAACAGTTTTTTTAAATTGTTTAAAGATGAACACATAAGCCAAAAATTATTTCCCGTAATTTTTATTTTAAAGGCAATTGCTGTTCCGGCATTTTATTTTATGTTCGTTAAATTATATGGCGGCATAGAAAAATTTGACGCGGGTAAATTTTATTTTGATGCACGCATCATGAACGATTTTGCCTATCAAAATTTCCCTGAATATTTAAAAATGATGTTTGGATTACAAGACGACTCTGAGGGATCACATTTTTATAAAACCTGCATTACCACAACATTTAACTGGGATAACGGACAACTGCGCGATTTTTTTTACAACGACAACCGCATTGTCATCCGCATTCATTCCCTTCTTCACTTTATCGCCTTCAGATCTTATTTTGTGCATGCGCTTTTCTCTTGTTTCCTAAGCTTTATCGGGCTCACATTTTTATACAAGTCCTTCAAAGAATATTTTACAGGTAAGGAAATTTGGCTTTTCCTCATACTTTGTTTTTTCCCTACACTTTGGCTTTACACCGGCGGTTTGCTGAAGGAAGGATTAACTGTTTTTTTCCTGGGATGTTCGGTTTATCAAATCAAAAAGATCATTACTGTTGGTCCAAACATTGCAAGAATAGTTTGGAGCATCCCTTTAATTTTTATTTCGCTTTTGCTAAAACCTTATCTTCTTTTTTATGCGGTTATTTATTTCGCGCTCTTTTTCGGAATATCAAAGTATAAAAAATTGCAGCGCAAAACGGTGTTGTTCTTTGGTTTCCTGTTTATATTGGCTGTAGCGGTGAACAGCGCAGCCGTATTAATTAAGAATAAATCGCTTTCGCAAGCTGTAATGGAACGTGAGAGGGAATTTAGCGATCTTGCAAAAGGAGGGATCTTTTTAATGGATAGTACAAAGTTTGTGCGGCTTGAGTACAATTATATATTAGTGAAAAAAGTATCGGGCAAAAGAAATTATTTCAGTATAAAAAAAGGAACACCTTATACGTATTGGGAACATTCGCATCAAAAGGATACATTGTTTTGCGCATCCAATAAAGATACCATCACCCAATATTCTTTGGTATATCATTTACCAACTGCAGGTTCAAATATTAATATTATGGGTAATTCGGGCAATGTATTTGTGTTTATTGGTAAAAGCTTATTTTACACGATCGCTCATCCGCTTTTTTATAACGCAAAAAGTATCATTCAACTCCTGGCATCGCTAGAAAATCTGGTTTTATTAATTTCTCTTTTAATAGTTTTAATTGGACTGATAAAGGGCAAAGCAGAAAATTTTCCGGCCGTTACATTCTTGTTTTTTGGTATTTCACTGTTCATTATCATCGGAATTACAAGTCCAAACAGCGGCGCCATCCTTAGGTACAGAAGCCCCGCCGCCATTTTTGTTATAATAGCAGCTTTATACAGTATCAACGGTTTAAAAAAAGACAAGACTCAAATTTAATTTTTGAATTTTAGTTGTATATTTAAAAGAGACATTAATTAAGATGAGTTTATTCAGAAAAAAATCGATCGAGAGCATTTTAAAAAAGGCCGAGGAAGAAGAAAGCCGGCACGGATCTTTAGCCCGTCATTTGGGTGTGCGCGATCTTACTGCTTTTGGAATTGCCGCTATCATTGGTGCCGGAATTTTTTCTACGATTGGTAAAGCAAGTGCAGATGGCGGGCCCGGTGTAATTATGCTTTTTATTTTTACAGCCGTTGCATGTAGTTTTGCAGCTTTTGCCTACGCTGAATTTGCGTCTTTAATTCCGGTTAGCGGAAGTGCTTACACATATAGTTACGTTGCCTTCGGGGAATTGTTTGCGTGGATAATCGGTTGGGCTCTGATCATGGAGTACGGTATAGGAAATGTTACAGTAGCAATTTCGTGGAGCGATTATTTTTCATCACTCATAAATAATACTACGCCTTATCAGGTGCAGGAATGGCTGTGCCTTGATTATTTTACGGCGAAACAAAATCATGGACAAGTTTTTGCGTTGTTAACCGCGGGAATTCCTATGGAGGAAATTAAGAACGGCGTAAACGCGGGACTAATTGAAGGATATACAGCGTTTAAAAATGCCCCTGAAATTTTGGGAGTAAAAATAATATTTGATCTTCCCGCATTGATCATAAATATTTTAATTACCGCTTTGGTTTATAGAGGCATGAAAGAAAGCCGAAACGTGGGAAATATAATGGTGATCATTAAAATTGCGGTTGTATTAGTGGTTATTTTTGTCGGCGCTTTTTATGTTGATACAAAAAACTGGGATCCGTTTATGCCAAATGGAATAGGCGGATTATTAAAAGGGATCAGCGCGGTATTTTTCGCTTACATAGGTTTCGATGCCATTTCAACAACGGCCGAAGAGTGCCGTAACCCGCAAAGAGACCTGCCCCGGGGCATCTTATATTCCATCATTATCTGCACAATTTTATATGTTGCAATAGCGTTAGTAATAACGGGCATGGTAAGTTATACAGAGTTAAATGTGGGCGATCCGCTTGCCTATGTTTTCGAAAAAGTAAAAAGTCTACAATGGCTCAGCAGTGTAATTGCGGTGAGTGCTGTTGTAGCGATGGCAAGTGTGATGCTGGTTTTTCAGTTAGGACAGCCGCGTATTTGGATGAGCATGAGCCGAGACGGATTACTGCCAAAAGCTTTCGCTAAGATCCATCCAAAATATAAAACGCCATCCTTTGCAACAATTGTTACGGGATTGTGTGTTGCCATTCCAATATTTTTTGTGGATATGAGTATGGTAACAGATATATGTTCTGCCGGCACTTTATTCGCCTTTATGTTAGTCTGTGGTGGCGTGTTAAAGTTGCGTATGGATCCTAACGCACCTCCTTCAAAATTTAAAACCCCTTATGTAAATTCTAAATTTATAATTCCGGCGCTTTTTATTCTCACAATAGTTTTAATGTTTGTTTACGAAAGATCATGGGTGGATTATTATTTAAAATTCGAATCTATCAACGCATTCTTATCTAAACTTCCTATTTATTTTTTCTTTATCGGTTTCGGAATATTTTCGGTAATGGCCTTTAAATTTAATTTTTCGTTGATCCCTTCTTTGGGTCTATTAAGTTGTTTTTACATGTTATCGCAATTGGGATATAAGAACTGGATGTATTTTTCGATCTGGTTATTAATAGGTTTAATTATTTATTTTATTTACGGAAGAAGACACAGTAATTTAGCTCATCAAAAAAATTAATTATGTTAGCACTTGTAACAGGCGCCACATCGGGCATAGGGAAAAGTACAGCAATGATCTTTGCGAAGAATGGTTACGATATTATTATTACCGGAAGAAGAAAAGAACGGCTTGAAGAATTTAAAACAGAATTGGAGAAAAAATATTCGGTTAAAGTAACAAGCCTGTGTTTTGATATCCGAAATAATACGGAGGTTGAAAAAGCAATTTTCTCGTTGGGTGATACGGCGAAAAAAATAAATATACTCGTTAACAACGCGGGCTTGGCTGCCGGGCTGGCCCCATTTCAGGATGGGAGTTTAGATCATTGGGAAAGAATGATCGATACTAATGTTAAGGGCCTGATCTATATCTCTAAAGTTATTTCAAAATTAATGATCGCGAATAAAAGCGGGCATATCATTAACATAGGATCAATTGCCGGAAAAGAAATTTATACTAACGGAAATGTATACTGTGCCACCAAACATGCGGTGGACGCTTTAAGCAGGGCTATGCGAATGGATCTTGTGCAACACAATGTAAAAGTTACCGCGGTTAATCCCGGCATGGTTGAAACAGAATTCAGCGTGGTTAGATTTGACGGCGATAAAGAAAAAGCGAAAAAAGTTTACGAAGGTATGCAGCCTTTGAATCCCGAAGATGTGGCCGAGGCTGTTTATTGGGCGGCATCACGTCCTGCCCATGTGAATATTAACGACATTATAATTATGCCAACTGTTCAGGCGAGTGCGGCAAATGTAGTTCGAAAATCGGGGGGATAAAACAAAAGAAGATTTTATTAATTGAAAGTACATTTGAAACATATAGGGCATATAAGGACATGTAAGTTATCATGGGGCGAATTTTTCTCCTTGGATCTTATATGTACTATATGGTTTAAAAAAATAAACTGTAATTATTTTTTTTCTTTTTTAAATAAAAGAGTGAAATATTTGATTCTATTTATTTTTATTTCACTCAATTCATTTTCTCTTCGTTTTCCACCGGCAGGTGGCAGTTCCAAAGGGTATAGGATTATTTTCGGACCAAGTTTGGGATTTTACACCATCAACACAAACCACGCGAGGTTTTCTTCCCCTAAAATGAGCGCGCTTATAGGATTTAGAAAAGAAATAAGATTAGACCGACAATTCAGAACGTTTTTTTTAGTTGGCGCCGATTATTTTTTTCACGGATTAAATTTTAAATCCTATTACTTTAAGCAGGATAGTTTAAAATTATACGATAAAAGTTTTGATCATAATTATAGTTTGTTTATTCAAGAAGTGCACATTCCGCTTCAGATAAAATATTCCTTTAACAATCAAAACAACAGTTTGTTCAGCCCTTATGCCATGATCGGATATCACGTAAGGATGTTATTACCGGCGGAAGTAACCGTATCACAAAACGGAAATACGGAAATTAAAAAATGGGAAGACCTGAGCTTTAAGAATTCTTTATTCGGTGATAAAGTAAATTCTTTTTTAAGCGCGAGTGTGGGTTGGCAAAAAAATACTGTGAACCATTCAAAAGTTGGTTTTTTTGTTGAGGTCAATTACCGTTACGGATTTTCGCAATATTATATCAGTACCAATTATACCGCAAGCTCTCTCTACATCAATGGTTCGCATTTGGGCTTTTTCCTTGGATTGAATTTTTAAACTTGAAGAAAAGAATTTCTTTAATAGTAATGAGTGCATTGTATATTCTCGCGGACATGTTGTATTTTAAGAAGGTGGGATGGTGCTTTTACGCTTTCGAAGAAAAAGTAATTGCATTTGAAAAGTGTGAGCTACGTAAAAAAGAATAGAGAAAAAAATTAGAATGAATTGTAATGCTGGTGCTACCTGCCGGTATGGTAGTGGCCGTTCTAAATAATTTTTGCAATCGGTGGCCCAGGTTCCTCCTTAGTTGGAATGAGGTTTGGATTTATTTTACTCCTGAACATAAACCCGTTTCACCCTTCCGGAAACGCTCGTTAAAACTTCGTAGGTAATGGTGCCCATGGCTTTTGCCATTGTTTGCAATTGCTCAATGTTTTCAAAAATAATAACATCGTCGCCTTCTTCGCAGTTAACATTCGAAATATCAACCATACACATATCCATGCAAACATTGCCAATGGTTTTGCAAAATGTTCCGTTAATATACACGCCGAATTTGCCGTTACCTAAGGCTCTGCTAAAGCCATCAGCATAACCAATGGGCAGGGTAGCAATGCTAATATCTTTTTCCACTTTTCCGCTGCGGTTGTAACTTACGGTTTCGCCCACTTTTACTTTTTTGATCTGAGAAATTTTTGTTTTTAAAGTGCCAACATTTTCTAAATGTTGTTGTTCGGCTGCATTAACGCCAACGCCGTGCATGCCAATTCCCAAGCGCACCATATCAAAGTGTGCGTGTTTAAAACGACTGATGGCGCCCGAATTACAAATGTGTTTTAAAAATTTGTAACCTATCCCTTTTTCTATCTGAATGCAAATACTTTCAAATAATTTTATTTGTTGTTCGGTAAAATCATCCAGCTCCGGATTATCGGAACCCGACAAATGGGAAAAAACACTTTGTACTTTTATTTGAGAATTATTTTTGAGCAACAAAATTAGTTCTGCGATCTGGGCTTCTTCAAAACCCAGGCGGTGCATGCCGGTATCAATTTTTAAATGAACAGGATAGGGTTCAGAAAAACCAAGCGTATCCAGTTTTTTCATGAACGCATCCAGCTCTTTAAAGCTGTATATTTCAGGCTCTAATTTATAATTAATAATATCCTCGTAAGCGCCGGTTTCAGGACTCATTACCATGATGGGCAAATTAATTTGTGATTGTCGTAACTCAACGCCCTCATCGGCGTATGCCACAGCTAAATAATTAACACCAATGTGCTGCATGGTATTTGCTAATTCACTTCCACCACCGCCATAACCCATTGCTTTTACCATGCACATTAATTGCGTGCCGGGTTTTAAAAGTAATTTGTAATAATTTACGTTGGCAATTAATTTATTCAGATTAATTTCAAAAACGGTATCGTGACTTTTTTGCTGAAGCAATCCGCTTATGCTCTCGAAACCAAAGCTGCGCGCGCCTTTTAAAAGAATAGTGGCATCGCTGAAACGGTAATTGATGTGATTAAATTGCGCAATGAAATCGGTGGTGCTTTCAAAAAAAAGCGAATCAAATTTAAAATGAAATTTATGACCGGATATTTTTTTACCAATGCCAACAACAAAATCTATTTTGTGCGTATTGATCAGGTCTGCAATTTCTTTGTACAAATTATTATCCAGAACACCCGATTGTTCAATATCTGAAATAATAATTCCTTTTTTCTTTCGGCGACTTTGCTGCTGTAAAAAACTCAAAGCGATCTTTAATGAATCGAGATCTGAATTATAAAAATCGTTTATCACTAAACAGTTATTGATGCCGTTCTTAATTTCGAGGCGCAGGGCAATGGGCTGCAGCAAGGCTACTTTTTCGGCAAGGGCAGTGGGCGAAATGCCTAAGTGTAAAAGAACAGCAACGCAAGTGGAAGTATTTAAAACCGAGGCTTCATCGGTAAAAGGAATTTTGAAATTTAATGTTTGTGAAGGACTAACAAGCTGTAAATTGTTTTGCGCAAAAGAAATTTTAAGATCGGCCGGTTCAGTTTCTGAAACTACAATGGTTTTATTTTGCAAGGCATTGGGTAATTGTTCTTTTTTTATGCCATTTGCAATAATTGTCTGGGCGCCATCAACTAATTTTAATTTTTCTGAAAGCTTTTGTTCTCGGTTTTTAAAACCTTCGTCATGCGCCGAACCCAGGGAGGTAAGGATGCCGATGGTTGGCTGAATTATTTTTGCAAGCGTATCCATTTCGCCGGGTTTTGAAATGCCCGCCTCAAAAATGGCAAGGGTATGCGAATTGTTTAAATTTAAAACGCTTAAGGGCACGCCCAATTGAGAATTAAAACTTTTGGGGCTGCGACAAATTGAATAATTATTTTTGAGTAATTGATAAAGCCATTCCTTAACAACTGTTTTTCCGTTGCTGCCGGTAATACCTATCACCGGAATATTAAATTGTTTGCGGTGGTTAATGGCCAATGTTTGCAGGGCTTTTAGGGTATCGGTGCAAACAACAAAAGAAATATCCGGATTTTTAGCGATAAGATCTTTTATCGGACTTTGATTCGCTTCCTCTTCTTCAATTAAAAAAGAAGTAAGGCCTTTTTCAATCAGCCCCGGAATATATAAATGCCCGTTATTTTTATTTGTTTTAATGGCAATAAACAAAGCGCTATCACCCGTTAGTAGATTACGACTGTCGGATAAAAAAGCCGCGATGGCGTAATTATTTTTCCCGATAAAATTCGAGTTGGTTATCTGCGCTATTTGCTGTAGTGAGTACATTTATTTAATTGTCTTTTTATTAAAACAGCTACGGCACAAAGGCTCGTAACTGTCGGTTTCTCCAAGCAAAACTAAATTTTCGTTATCTGTTTTTCGATGGCTTACATACGCTAAGTTACCGCAATTCATACAAATGGCGTGCACTTTTGTTACATATTCGGCGCTTGCCATTAGTTGAGGCATTGGTCCAAATGGTTTACCTGTATAATCCATATCCAGCCCGGCTGCAATTACCCGAATGCCGCGCCTTGCAAGCTCACTACACACGTAAGGAAGTTCTTCGTCAAAAAATTGTACTTCATCAATACCAACAACATCTACGTCATTAGCTAAAAGTAAAATGTTTGAACTTGAAGGAACCGGAGTGCTCATAATTTCGTTGCCCTGGTGGCTTACTACCTTCAGCTCATGGTAACGTTTATCTACTTCGGGTTTAAAAATCTCTACTTTTTGTTTTGCAAACTGGGCTCTGCGTAAACGCCGGATCAATTCTTCTGTTTTTCCCGAAAACATGCTCCCGCAGATCACTTCAACCCAACCCCGTTTTCGCTCCGAATTATTATTTTCTAAAAACATTGTTTAAAAGGCGTTAAAACAAAACTTAAATGTAAGCTAAGGTCTAATAAAATCAAACTATTTTTAAAGAGAAATTGAAAAAAATTTAAAGATGGCGGCAGATAAGATGTTAAACAAAATTCAGGAACAGATAAACGAACTTGCGCCTACTTTGGAACTGTTTGTGGAAGAGAGCATTCAGCCTTCGGTGAGCGATTGCGATAGCCTGCAGCAACAGCTTACAAAATTATTTGAAACCATCTCGGTGTATAAATACAACAAACAGGAAAAAGAGATCTCACCAAGTTTTAATATCCATTCTAAAATTAGCAATATTGAACCCATTGCCGAAAAAAAGGAAGAACCTAAAGAAGTGTTACTTGAAGAGATCAAAAATACGCTTGAAGATAATATTACACCGATAATTGAAGATAAAACTCAGCCCAGGTCAAACCAGGCTTTATTAGTCGGCATAAATGATAAATTCAGATTCATTAATGAGCTCTTTAGTCAAAACAGCGGTGAATACAATGTGGCCATTGAGCAATTAGGAAACGTGAACAGCTGGGGCGAAGCCGAAATATATTTAAACAGTTTAAAAGAGCTTTACGGCTGGAAAGAAAATTCGGAAGTGGTAAATTATTTGTACGCCCTGGTAAAAAAACGTTTTGCTTAATGCGTTCGCTTTTTTCAATTTTTCTTTTCCTTTGTTTAACAGTCTCCTCGCAGGATACTATGTATGCGAGAAAAATTATAAAAAAACTCACCTCAAAAGAATGTTTTGGACGCGGTTATCTTAATAACGGTTTGGGCATTGCCGCCAACTATATTTCTAACGAATTGAAGACACTTGGGGCTAAACCCTTATTTACTTCGGGATATTATCAACCATTTGAGTTTAATGTAAATACATTTCCAAATAAAGTTTCTTTAAAAATAAATGGTAAAGAGATGATACCCGGCGAAGATTTTATTGTTGGCCCCGGAAGCGGAAGTTTAAAAGGAAATTACAAAGTGGAGAAAAGAGATAGCGTAACGTATAAAGCATCGGAAGTAAGGTTTATTATTAATTTAAAAAAGAAACTCACTTACAGTGTAGCTATTGACGAAGCCAAATATTGCGCTGTGGATGTATTGCAATCAAAAGCACCGGCATTGATCGAGTCGGCCGAAGTTAATATTCAAAATAAATTGTTGATCAAACACCTGAACAATAATATTTGCGCTTTTATCGAGGGAAAAGAAAAAAGCGATTCCGTAATTATTTTTTCGGCGCATTACGATCACCTTGGAGGAATGGGAAAAAAAACATTTTTTCCGGGAGCTAACGACAATGCCAGCGGGGTAAGCGTGGTTTTAAATCTTGTGAAATTTTACGCTAAAAATTCGCCAAAATATAAAACCATTTTTGTTTTTTTCGCGGGAGAAGAGGCGGGACTGATCGGCTCTAAATATTTTGTAGATAATAATACGGTGGACCTTAAAAAAATAAAATTTTTAATTAACCTTGATCTCCTTGGCACCGGCGACGATGGAATTATGGTAGTAAACGGAGCAATTCTCACAAAAGAATTTGAATTACTGAATAAAATTAACGCAGAAAAGAGCCTTGTAAAAGAAATTAAAAAACGGGGCAAGGCTCAAAACAGCGATCATTATTGGTTTACAGAGGCAGGCGTGCCCGCTTTTTTTATTTACACGCTTGGAGGAACCACTTCTTATCACGATGTACAGGACGTCGCGGAGAAATTACCGTTAACGGATTATGCGGATGTTTTTAAGTTGATCACTGCTTTTGCTGAACGCTTATAAACACAACGATTGTCAGGCCGAGCTGTCACATCGAGCGGATCCCGATAGCTATCGGGAGAGATGCGAGACTAACCACGGAGGCACTGAGAGCAGGGAGAAACACGGAGATATTTTTCTTGGTGAAACTTTTTGACTTCGTGTCTTTGTGGCAAGAATTTATTAAATTTAAACCTTAAACCAAAACACCATGTCGTTAATTATCTCCGAACAAAAAAAGAACGTTTTAATTTTAAAACTGAACCGTCCTGATAAATACAACAGCTTTAACCGCGAAATGGCCTTGCAATTAATTTCGGAATTAGATAAGGCCGAAAAAGATAAGGCAGTACGGGCTATTGTGCTTACCGGTGAGGGCAAAGCTTTTTGCGCAGGACAAGATCTTGCAGAGGCTGTTGACCCGAACGGACCCGGCATAAAAAAAATTGTGGAAGAACATTATAACCCAATTATTTTAAAGATCAGAAATATGGAGAAACCCATCATTGCCGCGGTAAATGGCGTGGCTGCAGGGGCGGGGGCAAACATTGCGCTTGCCTGTGATATTGTTTTTGTTGGAAAGTCAGCCAGTTTTATTCAAGCGTTCAGTAAAATCGGATTGATTCCCGATAGCGGCGGTACATTTACATTGCCAAGGCTTGTGGGCTTTAACATGGCCAGTGCACTCATGATCACCGGCGATAAAGTAACATCAGATGAAGCCGTGCAATACGGAATGGCATATAAAATATTTGATGATAATAAATTATTGGAACAGGCAATTATTAACGCGCAGCACGTGGCTTCCATGCCCACCAAAGCCATTGGCTTAACCAAACGTTTGTTGAATCAAACATACAATAACACTTTGCAGCAGCAATTAAATTTTGAGCGCGATATACAAATTGAATCGGCTAACACTTACGATTACAACGAAGGAGTAAAGGCTTTTTTAGAAAAACGCGCGCCGGAATTTAAGGGAGAATAAACCAGCGCTTGTTTCAATTGGGGGCGTGATGCTGCTTGTGATTTCTTATGGAATATTACCCAGTTTAAGACCCCTACTTTTATTTTTTGAGCTCACAATGTATTTATAGCCTTCCCATATTTTTTTTCAAGAGTGCCTTCTTTTTCAAACGACCAAGTTACACATTTGAGCGCTAACCCGCAAAAAATTGTAAGTGGTGCTGTAAGCGCTGGGCTTTATTGTCCAACAGGTTTGAGTCCGCTTTTTTTGATGCGAGTCTCGATATATTTTTTTAATTCCTCAAAAGTCATGTTAGACGTTTCAGAACTAATTTTGTCTCGTATTTCACGCATCATTTTTACAGCGTCAAATGTCTTTGTTTTTTTATTCTCCATAGTCTACTAAATCTTTTGGACTTCTAATTTCTATCATCGAAAAACCAAGTCGGAGGTTTACCGAATTATAGCCTTTAATTCTGTCCAGGTTAACAATATGTTTAAAATTCCAACTTGCTAAAACGTCTACGCGATTTATTGTGGCCAAAGCAATATGCCTGCAATCCTCAACGCTTGTTTGTCCAACAACTTTTTCGGAAATATAAGTGCCGGCAAGTTTAAGGGCTTCCGCTGTCAAAGAAACTCGTTCAAAATTGTCTGCTGAATATTTTTGAAGTAATTGTCGAACACGCTCTGGAGCGTCAATAAGTTCGAGGTCAAGAAGGTCAGAAATAACAAAAACTATTTCTTTGTTTTCAAGTCGATGAAAGAGCATGGCTGTCGCTTCTTTAAACTCTTCGTCAAAATAGCCGCCAACTACAGAGGTATCTATGTAAATTCGTTGTCTCATTCTCAATGATACTCAAAGATACGAAATAAATTTTAGGAGGTAAAATGTCCTTAGAAAACGGTCGTCCAAGCATAACCGCTAACGGAC
>JANYBY010000428.1 GCA_025360565.1 Bacteroidota bacterium | reverse complement strand
TGGAATTTACTTTTGGGCGGCTTGGACAGCTACGCTAAAAGAGGGTAATTATTTTGCCATTCCACATAAATTAATTTTTCAAAAATGTGCCCGTAATTCAGGCAGAGTTTCTATAACACTTAATCTAATTATATTATTAATGATAGGTTATTTTGGAATTAAACAGATTTATTTCGAGAAAGCCAAATTGGATATGTTTCTTAATTTAATAACCATATTTACTATTAATCATTTGATTCACTTTTTCTATATCTCTCAAAACTTTAAGCGAAAATCTATGGCAATTAAAGCATCTGAAGAAAAACATGGTATCATTACGTTTGTGTGTATTACCTTGTTTCCGATAATTCTTTGGTCTTTTAAAAATTTAAATATTGCGCTATACACTTGCATTATTTTACATTTATTCAATGTTAGCTATGTATTTATGGATGTTTTATATAATAAAATAAGATGGAAGTCCAAAATATCCTTTCATAATAGATTTGGTATAATTGTTACAACTGTAGCTTGTGTATATATTGCCTATAGAGTTTTTCTGGAATTCTAATTTAATTCAAATCAGAGTAATAAAAAATAATCAAATATTTACTTAATTACTAAAAAAGATAAAACCTTTTGAAACCTTAAAGCAGTAGAAAGGCTATACAAAATAATTCGTCAAAAACTTTTAAAATTATGAAGGAGTAATTGTTCGAAATTATAACTCCAAAGTATACAACCAATATCTCTTTCCAAGTCGCGGCTCTATTTCCCTTAGAACTTTAAATCCTAAACTTTCGTAAATGTGCCTGGCTGCATCCATAAATTCGGATGTATGAAGCGCAATAATTTTTTCTTTTGTTTTTTTAGCAAATTCTAAACACATTTCTGTAAGGTTCTTTGCGATGCCTTTTCCCCGGTAATCGGGATCTACTCCAACCAAACGTATGTAAGACCATTCAGCTTTAAACATGGCGTAATTCTTTTACGTATGTGCGCTTTTGCCAGCAGGAAGTGTAAGTTTATTTGATCATTTTTTCAGTTATTGGAAATATACCACAATGTGGCTGTACAGTTGATCTGCTTTATCATTATCAATGACGGGTTGAGAATATCCAAAATAGCCGAAAATAAAATAACTCAGAATAAAATAAAATTTAAAATTTTTCATGTTTATTGAGATAATGTTATTTTGTAAAAATTGTTCAGTTGAGTTGTTATAACAAGCTTTGTCTTTGTTAACATTTTTATGTCCCAATAAGGCCCACGAAAAGCAAACTCAGGTTTAAAAATATTTCTTTGACAATAAGTTTGATTATTTACAACTTTACATTGAACGGAATCTTCGTGAGTTGTCCAGTATCCGCCAATAACCATAACTTTATCAGTTATAGCAATTGAGCCACTATAATTCTGAATATAACTGGTTGCGGTGAATTTAGGAGAAGGGTCAGCTCTATCAAATGTAAAAGTCACAAACTTATCAAAAAAGTCAGGAATGTTATTTGGCCCTTGAATTGCATTTGTAGAATCGATGCCGTTTACTTCATAGTATTTTAATTTCCATGTTTTACTATTGCCTGCTTTACTGCCCCCAAATAAATTTTTGCAGGTTTGGTTTACATACCCCCCATCAGGATATTTTTTGCAAGTGTTAAAGAGTAAGGCAAAAAGTAAGCCAATTGTAATTATTATAAATTTATTTTTTTGCATTTTTTATGTTAGCGGTCTCGCATCCCCGCTCCGAGGGTCCCGATGGCTATCGGGATGCAATCCTTCGGAATAAAGATAAAGATAGAAAAAGGGATTTGCAATCCCAATAGTGCGACAAAACTTACTTAACCGCCAGCTTCTTATACCTCGGCCTTTTCGGCTCAACATTGCCCAAACGTTTTTTACGGTTCTCTTCGTATTCGCTATAACCGCCTTCAAAATAAGTAACAGAGCTATCGCCTTCAAAGGCTAAAATATGTGTACACACACGGTCTAAAAACCATCTGTCGTGGCTAATAATAACGGCGCAGCCTGCAAAATTTTCCAAACCTTCTTCTAATGCACGCAAAGTATTTACATCCAGATCATTTGTGGGCTCATCTAATAACAACACATTACCTTCTTCTTTCAGTGCCATGGCTAAATGCAAACGGTTACGTTCCCCACCCGAAAGTACACTTACTTTTTTTCCCTGGTCGCTGCCGCCAAAATTAAATTTAGAAATATATGCGCGCGAATTCATGGGCTTGCCGCCCAAAATAATATTATCTAATCCGCCGCTAATAACATCGTAAACAGTTTTATTGGCATCTAACTCTTTATGGTTTTGATCTACATAAGCGATCTTAACCGTTGGTCCTACTTTAAAATCGCCGCTTGTTTGTTTTTCTTCATTCATTATCATACGGAACAAAGTGGTTTTACCTGCGCCGTTAGGACCAATGATACCAACAATGCCGGCCGGCGGTAATTTGAAATTTAAATTTTCGTACAATAAACGGCTACCGAATGCTTTGCTTACACCGGTTGCTTCAATTACTTCGTTACCAAGCCGCGGACCGTTAGGTATAAAGATCTCCAAATTCTCTTCTTTTGATTTTGAATCTTCGCCGAGCATTTTTTCGTAATTACTTAAACGCGCTTTTTGTTTTACCCCGCGTCCTTTAACACCCTGACGCACCCAATCTAACTCACGTGCTAATATTTTCTGGCGTTTGCTTTCCGTTTTTTCTTCTTGTTTTAAACGCGCGCCTTTTTGCTCTAACCAGCTGCTGTAATTTCCTTTCCATGGAATACCTTCTCCCCTGTCCAACTCCAAAATCCATCCTGCAACATTATCTAAAAAGTATCTATCGTGGGTAACCGCAATAATAGTGCCTTTGTATTGCTGTAAATGTTGTTCCAACCAATCAACACTTTCCGCGTCCAGGTGATTGGTAGGCTCATCTAATAATAAAATGTCGGGCTCTTGTAATAAAAGGCGGCACAAGGCCACGCGGCGGCGCTCCCCGCCCGATAATACTTTTATGGAAGCATCGCTTTCAGGGCAACGTAACGCATCCATAGAACGCTCTAAACGGTTATCCAAATTCCAAAGATCGTGCTGATCAATTAACTCCTGTAACTGCGCCTGACGGTTAATTAATTTATCCATTTTATCAGCGTCGTTCATTATCTCTTCGTCGCCAAACTTATTGTTCACTTCTTCAAATTCATTTAAAATATCAACGTACTTTTGTACTCCTTCGCGCACAATTTCTATCACTGTTTTTGTTTCGTCCAGTTTTGGTTCCTGCTCAAGCATACCAACGCTGTAACCCGGAGAACGGTGAATTTCGCCGATATAATCCTTATCCATTTCGGCAATAATGCGCAGCAGGGTTGATTTACCCGAACCGTTCAAACCTAACACGCCAATTTTAGCGCCGTAGTAAAATGAAATATAAATATCTTTTAAAACTTGTTTTTGCGGCGGGTGAATTTTTGAAACATTCACCATGCTGAATATTATTTGACGGCCTTCGGGAGTTGTTGACATAATACTAGATTTTTGAGAAATCTAAAGTAGTCAATGTTTAAGAAATAAAAAACAGGAATTTGAAAGAAAAAAGATTATTGCTTAGAGAATTTTTGTTTAGAAATTATAGAACCTTCGCCGGCGGTAATTTCAATAATATAAATTCCTTTTTCAAGAGAAGCTATATCTACACTCACCAGATTCGATCCCATGGCCACACTTTGATCTTTTTTAACCACAACTCTTCCAAGCTGATCATAAATAATAAAGGAGCAGTTGGCGTTTGCACCGCGTCCATTAATGTTTATTGATAATTTTTCGGTAGCCGGATTTGGATAAATAGATGAGATCAAAACTTTATCATCGGTACTATACACGGCGTAAATTGTAGTTGATGTTTTACTGCCATCATTATTATGGGCTGTAATTTTATAATAATTAATGAATCCGCGCTCAAACGTATTGTCGCTGTATGTGTGCATTGACGGCTTATTTTCAGAGCTTGTTAAATTAATTGACTGAAAGTTGGCCCCGTCTAAACTACGTTCAACAACAAATTCTTTTACATTGGTTTCTTCGCTTGTTTCCCAAAACAATTTATTTACACCGTCAATTTGCTGACCGGTAAAACTTTTAAAGCCGATAGGTAAAACAACTCCGCAAACACTTTGTGAAGGGCATGAAGTTGTGAACCTGTAGGCGGTATTGGTCATTGTCCATTGCGTTGGCGCATTATGAGCCACCATATTTACAGGTGGAATATAAATAGCGCCATCATAACTGTGCAAACCCAAAATAGCCTGACCGCTATTCCAGGTAGGACATAAATTTTTTGTCTGAACATGTATCTCAATATTATTAGTCGTTTCAAAAAGTTTTAACTGAGAGGTACATGAAGTTGATGTGCATGAATACATGGCTACATCTTCCCATGAAACAACAAATCTTCGGTTTGGAGTAACACCTATAACAGTATATTTAATGGTTCCACCGGCAGGCATGTATAGATCCTGCCACGGGCATAATATTGCATTTCGGGGCGTATAATCTGCATTCGTAGGAGCCGCCAAACTTATTGACCAGCCTGTTGACTGGCCGGCTGCGGCATAAACACCTCCGGGCATTGGAAATATATTAGGATAACAAGGCGCCCCATCAAACACAAACTCGCTGTTCGAACCAATGTAGCCCCCACCAAAAGATTGCCCGTTAAAACAAAAAGGGAAGCCAAATGCCGAAAATCCATTATAGAGATTATCATCGCCTGTTGGTGTAGCCGTTCCCACAAAATTATCCCAACTATAAGCAATTGAGGCAGCTGCATAAGAAGCTAAACTGCAGGGAATAACTACAGAGCCAACTGTAACACACACCGGAACGCTTGTACCACTTGAAACCCCACAAGTAGTAATACGCCTGAAACAAGTATTTGCAACTACATTTATCGAATGAGTAATGCCAGTGGCACCGCCAATGTTAGCGTAAGGTCCACCTATAACCGCCGCGCTTTGCCATTGATAAGATAAGCCGCAACCTGCAACACCACCCGCAGCCGATAATGTTGTTGTAAAAGCTGCACAGCCTGAACCCGGCGACGCGTTTGCGGTTCCCCCCGCAGGTACTCCGGAACAAGGCGGAATACATGAAAAATCTGCAACCCATCCAATATCGGTTATAGATCCGTCGGAAGTAAAACTAAATGTAAGCGAAGTTCCGCTCGAATTAACTGTACCCGGACTGCTAAGTCCATTGTATATACCTATTAAAGGGCTTGCACCGGTGGGGCCATCAAAAATATAAAGCCTGTCGCAACAACTTTCTGTGCTAAAAGCAGTGAAAACAAACTGAAGGCAATTTCCGACAGGCACAGAAAAAGTTTTTGTAAAATTTTCGCTGTTGGCATATTGTCCAGCATTACCACCGCTATCAAAAAAAGTACCGGCTGCAGGACACGCGAGAGCAACATTAACATTACTCATATTATAATTCACGAGTATGTTATTTGCCTCTTGCGACTTAGTCAAGAAAGCACAGATTGAAAGAAATGAAATGAATACAGTCTTTTTCATTTAGTTTTATTTGACAATAAATTCAGTTCCGGGTGTATAATTATTCGAAATTTCGATAAACGCCGAAGTTGGCTTAAAATAACATAGTTTTGTATCGTAAATGGTATGTATCCGTTTCAATAGATCTGAATAAGCTACAAGTATTGTGCCCGGATTAAAGGTGATGAGCATACAGTTGTGATCTTTGTATACAAATTTTGCAGTTGCAATTTGATTATATTTTGCAAACTCGGTTGAAATTAAGTTTAATTGATTTGTTGTAATTCCCGGAAACCCGATCACGGCTTTATTTTCAAGCTTATCAAATAATTTTGGTTCCTGCGCAAACGTAATTCCCGTTAAGAGAAAAAAAGATACGCTAAAATAAAAATAAAATAATGTTAACTTCATCTTATATATTTGCAGTATTATAAAAATACTACCAATTTTCGCTTTTTCCAAGTACTTTAACTAATGAGTTTTCAAACATATACCCTTAGCAAAAGCTCATTTTTAAAGTTTGAACAATGCGCCAAGGCCTTTTTCTTCCATAAGAATTTCCCCTATTTAAGGGATAAAATAAGCGTTGATAAACAGCTGACATTTAACAGGGGCCACGCCATTGGGGCATTAGCGCAAGAGTTGTTCCCGGGCGGGGTTGATGTAAGCAAGGAAACCAAAAACACAACCGATGCGGTTACCTTAACAAACGAACTTTTATCTAAAAAATCTAAAACGATCTATGAGGCTACTTTTATTTTCGACAAAGTATTAGTTATGATCGATATATTGAATTTAGAAAATGACAAATATTTCGCCTATGAGGTAAAAAGTTCGCTAAAAGTGTCGGAAACCTATCTTATGGATGCTTGTTTGCAGTATTATATTTTAAAAAACAGTCTCCCAAATTTTGAGGATCTTTTTTTGGTAACCATGAATGGTGATTATGTTTTGGAAGAAATAATTGAGCCTAAAAAATTATTCAAAAAAAGAAGTGTAAAAAAAGAAGCCGAGAAAAATTTTGTTTTTTTTGGAGAAAAAATATTGGCTGCCAATTTGGTATTGGAAAAAAATGTTATTCCAAACATTAGCATCGGCAAGCAATGTTTTAAACCTTATCAGTGCGATTACTTTGGCTCTTGTTGGAAAAATAGCAACAGTGCCGATAGTGTTTTTAATTTACCTCTTGCAGGGAAAGATCTTTTGTTTGCGTGGAATGAAAGCGGTGTTAAAACGGTTGGCCAAATAAACGATGAAACAATTGAAAATAAATTGTTGCTTGCAGTAAAAAATAGTTTTATCAGCTCTAAGCCAATTGTTGATTTAGAAAAGATCGCTCAACTGTTATTAAAAATAAAACAACCGGTGGCGGCTTTGGATATGGAAATATGGTCGCCTGCAGTGCCCGCTATTAAAGGTACACGGCCCTTTCAGCAAATACCCTTCTTATTTTGCATTAACGCAAAGAATGAACAAAGTTATTTTTTATGTGAAAATAAAACCGACAACAGAAAAGATTTTGCAATAGAATTGATACAACAAACTTCCGCCTACAATTCTATTTTGGTGTTTGATAAAACCATGGAGGAGCAATGCATTAACAGCCTAATAGGTTTGTTTGAAGAATTGGAAGATCCACTTACAACAGTAAAAAACAAATTCATTGACTTATCCGATATTTTTAAAAATTTTAATTATTACGAATCCTCTTTTAAAAATAACTTCAGTTTAAAAACCATTAGTGAGGCATTAAAATTGGAAGTAAGTTTTGATAAGATAAGGAGCGGATTAGAGGCCATGAATTATTACGAAAAAATGCGGAGTGAGGATAACCCGGTTGAAAAACAATTATTGAAAGAAGACTTGATAAGTTATTGTTTTAGCGATACAAAGGCCACATATTTGATCTATAAATTTTTGAAAGAATTGGAACGCTGATTTTTATGATGATTATGATCAACCCCGATTTTTTGCTAAAATTTAAGTATTTCGGGTTGATTCTATCTTTCCTCCCTTAGGGGGAACAGGAAGGGGGCTTTTACCTTATTTTAAACTAAAAAACCCCAGGCAAAAAGCCTGAGGTCCTTAAATCATTATTCAGTGTAAAAATTATTTCTTTTTACCTGGTTTAGCTTTTGCTAAAGAATCAGCTACGCGAGTTGAATCAGCTTTTGCTTTTTCAATAGCATCAGCAGCTTCTTTTGCTTGAGCAGCTAATGCATCAGCAGCAGCGATAGAATCTTGTTTAGCTTTTTCTACAGCAGCTATCGAATCAGTTTTCTTTTTTTCTGTAGCTTCGATTTCTTCTTTAGAAGGGCCACATGATACAAATGCTACTGATAAACAAGCGGCAACAGCTACAATTGATAATACTTTTTTCATTGTCGTTTTTTTTTTATTGGTTTAAAATTTAGGCGCAAAATTAGTACTTTTTCTGAACCAAACACAAAAAAACCAAAAAATGACCAATTTTTTCAACATTTATTCATTTACAAGGATAAAACATGCAAATAACAGTAATTTTATAGCAGAATATGTATTCCTTACTTAAACCCTTTTTATTTAGTTTAAACCCCGAAAAAGCCCATCATTTAACGTTTTCACTCCTTAAAAAAGCCCGATACATCCCCGGGTTTTTGTTTCTGAGTAAAAAGGCCTATAAAGTTGGACATCCTTCTTTAAAAAGAAAATTATTCGGGCTTGAATTCTCAAATCCGGTTGGCTTGGCCGCGGGAATGGATAAAGATGCCCTTGCCTTTGATGAGTTTGGCGATTTTGGTTTTGGATTTGTTGAAATAGGAACTGTTACCCCAAAAGCACAGCCAGGAAATGATAAACCCAGGCTTTTTCGCCTCACAAAAAACGAAGCGCTTATAAACAGAATGGGTTTTAATAATCATGGAGTAAAAAGTGCCGCCCAAAGATTAAAACATAGAAAAGATAAAACACTTATTATTGGCGGTAACATTGGTAAAAATAAATTAACACCAAACGAAAACGCGGTAGATGATTATACTATTTGTTTTAACGAATTATACGAGGTGGTAGACTATTTTGTGGTCAATGTGTCGTCGCCCAACACCCCTAACCTGCGCGACCTACAGGAAAAAGAGCCGCTAACCGCTCTTTTAAATACCTTGCAGGCCTTGAATAAAACAAAGCCAAAAACAAAACCCATACTTTTAAAAATTGCGCCCGATCTTACTAATTCGCAATTGGATGATATTATTGATATTGTAAAACAAACAAAAATTGAAGGCGTTATTGCAACAAATACTACCATTTCTAGAGAAGGATTGGATTATTCGAAAACAGAAATAGAAACTTTCGGAATGGGCGGTTTAAGCGGAAAACCCCTTACAAAAAGAAGTACCGAAGTAATAAAATATTTAAAAGATAAATCGAATAACGCTTTTCCGGTAATTGGTGTGGGCGGAATACACAGTGCAGATGATGCCATAGAAAAAATAAAAGCCGGGGCCGATCTAATTCAACTTTACACCGGATTTATTTATCACGGACCAAAATTGATAAGGGATATTAATAAAAGAATTATTAATGAAAAATAATTTAATATTAGTTTGCCTGATGCTAATTATAAGCGCTTGTCGGCAAGAAAGCGCAAGCAAACAATTAATACTTACCAGCAGTTCAAGCCTTGCCGATACCAACCAAATAAAGAATAACGATACTTTAAAAATACTTTGTTACGGCGAAAAATTACCCGAACTTTATATAAATGTCAGGCACATTATTGAAAAAAAATATATGGTGAAATATATTGATGTGGCGGGATGCGAGGTAACAACTAAATTGATAGATAGTGTTAAAATAGAAAATACAGGTACTTTCGTACAATTAGTAAAAAAATACGGTAAAAATATAGAAGTGGTTATCAACGACGCGTTTAATGCTGAATATAATTATTTATCAAGATTAGATACTTATTTAAGAGTCACGCAAAAAAAAGAAAATAATTTAATATTAATTTACTTCGTTAAAAAACCGCACATTTATAAAGCTTATTATTTGTTTGGCGAACCTGATCCAAAAACATTACACTTCCGTTTAAAATCCGTTTTAGAAATTGACAGTGCTTCGAAAAAAACAATCAGTCGGACCCAAAAAGACGAAATTCAAGCATTTAATTTAAATCACTTGCAAAATGATTAAGATAACTGAATGTCCGCGCGATGCCATGCAAGGCATAAAGGCACAAATACCAACCAATTTAAAAGTTGATTATATCAATCAACTTTTAAAAGTAGGATTTGAGACGATTGATTTCGGGAGTTTTGTTTCGCCCAAAGCCATTCCGCAAATGCAGGATACGGCTGATGTTTTGAAGCAATTAAATTTAAAAGATACAAAATCAAAATTGCTCGCCATTATTGCCAATACACGCGGGGCAAAGGATGCGTGCGCTTTTGAGGAGATAAATTATTTGGGATTTCCTTTTTCTATTTCGGAAACTTTTCAGCAGCGAAATACCAATTCATCAATCGAAGAATCTTTAATTCGTGTTGAAGAAATTCAAAGTTTGTGCGTTAAACACAATAAAAAATTAGTCGTGTATATTTCAATGGCTTTCGGAAATCCTTATGGCGATGTGTGGAGCCCTGAAATTGCCATTAACTGGTGTAAAAAATTACACGGTATGGGAATTAATTTATTACCGCTTGCCGATACCATTGGCTGTTCAACAAAAGAAAATATTATTGAACTTTTTTCGGCTTTAATTCCCGAATTAAAAGATGTACAATTCGGCGCGCACCTCCACTCTACCCGACCAACTGCTTTAGAAAAAATTGACGCGGCCTATAAAAGCGGTTGCAGGCATTTTGATGTAGCTGTGCACGGTTTTGGCGGTTGCCCAATGGCGAAAGACGAACTCACAGGAAATTTAGCTACCGAAGACCTTGAAAAATATGCGGACCTTAATAAAATTGATCTTGGTTTAAATATTACCGAACTCAATAAAAGTTACGAAGAGAGTTGGAAGATCTTTAATGTTTATCATTAGCGTTGTTCACTTCTTTGATCTGACCAATGGGTCGTTTAAAAATTTTCACAAAAACAAAAAACGGAATAAAGTATTGCGCAATTACTACGATCAAAAACATGGAAGAGTGGTCCATCAAATAGATCACCGGTTGTATTTGATATGAAACAGAAATAACCAAAATAGCAAATATTCCGGTAAAAACATTTGCTAAAAAAAACCGGCTCACTTTAAGATTCCTGAATGAGTTTTTGGTTTTATTTTTTTCAACTATTAAAATAACTGTTGTTACGACCAAAACAACAAGGAACAAGATTGCAATAATTAACCCTTCCAATAACAGTCCCATTCCTACTAAACTAATCCACATTTTTTTAATTTTTTATGTAAATATAATGTTTATTGGTTCTCTTCTTTCCTCTCCGCTTTTTTCGTCATCACGCGAAACGAAAAACCAACAGTAAAGCCAAAATTATCCTTAAAAGGAGCAAAAACATCAAGTCCTGTTTTTTCTATTTGGTTGCTTCTCACACTGTAATAATCGTTGCGCGGCATGCGGTAAGCTATGCTCCTAAAAATATCCACACTCATAAATAAATTTTTGTAAATGGATCCTTCCAAATAAATTTTAAACTGGTTTTCCCTTATCCAAATAAAATCATTGTTGTAATTATTATTTAATCTGAAGGAGCGTAAAAAGGATCTGAAACCCGCACCGGTATTCCAGCTTTTGTAAAGGTTATATTCTATTCTGAAGTTGGAAGGAAGTGTGCCATACATTTGCCATTTGTTATTTATTTTCAAATCGATCCCGCCGAGCGGCATAAAAAAATCACCGAAAAATTCTTTGTTGTAGTACAAACCAAATCTGATCTGGCAATTTTCATTTATCACTCTAGTCACTAATCCAATGCCACCGTACTGCATATCTTTACTCAGGTCATCTTTAAAATCGGAATTTATTTTTGCGATAAAAATGCCGGTGTATTTCCATTTTAAATTTTTAGAAGTGAGCTGCAAACCAATGGGAGCCGACAAAGAATAAAGCTGATAAGAAGAATTCATGGTGGCGCTCCTGTTTAAAACCAACTTTTCAGAATTTACTCTGAATAAAAAAACATGGCCCTTACCAAATTTAACGGGCACAAAAAGATTTAGAAAATTATCTTGTATAAAAACGGGATTATTTGAACTGTCTTTATAATTTGAAAAGAAATTTTGATTGTTGTAGGCTATAATATCAACGAAAGGCTGGGCTTTTGTTTTGAAGCTAAAAAAAATTACAATAAAAAGTAAAAATTGTAATTTGCTTTTTGATATCATTAACACCAAATATAAGATATTCTCCTAATTTCGTAATACTGAGTTCGAAGTATTCGTTCTAAATGATTTTACACTCAATGAATAGAACGGATCCCGGCAGAAAGACTTCGTTCCTCAGGATGACTGTAGAGCGTGATCCGTCTTGCCTCCCTTAGGTCTTGATTCTTGCTTCCTCCACAGATAACTTTTCCTTCAAATATTTTCCGGTATAACCTTTTTTTTGCGCTACCAATTGTTCGGGTGTGCCGCTAAAAACAACAGTGCCGCCTTCTTCACCGCCTTCGGGTCCCATATCAATTACCCAATCGGCGCATTTTATTACATCTAGATTATGTTCTATCACAACAATTGAGTGTCCTTTTTTTAATAGGGCATCAAAGGACTTTAACAATTTTGCCACATCGTGAAAATGCAAACCTGTAGTTGGTTCATCAAATACAAAAAGTGTTGGAGTAGAATTATTTATCGCGATCAAAAAACTTGCCAATTTTATCCGTTGTGCTTCTCCCCCACTCAAGGTACTGCTGCTTTGCCCCAACTGCACATAACCCAGGCCAACCGCTTGCAGTGGCTGCAATTTTTCTACAATTCTTAAACAGGTTTTATTTTCTTTGTCCGAATTAAAAAAATCAACCGCGTCATCTACCGTTAAATTTAAAATATCCGAAATTGATTTTCCTTTAAAAGTAACCTCCAATGTTTCTTCTTTAAATCTTTTTCCTTTGCACGCTTCGCAGGTTAATTGAATATCGGCCATGAACTGCATTTCAACGGTGGTAATGCCTTCGCCCTGACACATTTCGCAGCGGCCGCCTTCCACATTAAAACTAAAAAAGCCGGGTTTATAATTTCTGGCTTTTGCTAAAGGCAGATCTGCATATAAATTCCGGATCTCATCGTAAACTTTTACGTAGGTCACAGGATTACTGCGTGATGATTTACCAATTGGATTCTGATCTACAAACTCCAATTGCTTAATTTGTTTTAAACTGCCGCCAATTAAATGATCGGCACTTACGTTTTCAAAATAACCGTCTAAATATTTTTGCAGGTTTAACAATAATCCTTTTTTTATTAATGTTGATTTGCCCGAACCGCTTACGCCTGTAATACAACAGAGCGTGTTCAATGGAATTTTTACGGTTACATTTTTTAAATTATTATCGCTTAAATTTCTTATTTCAATGAACTCTTTCCAGTTTCTGCGTTTTTCAGGGACATTAATTTTTATTTTATGGGTTAAATATTTCGCTGTGTAACTGTCTTTTTCTTTCACCAATTCTTTGTGGGTGCCTTGAAAAACCAAATGCCCGCCATGGGTTCCCGCTTCCGGTCCAATATCTATCAATTCATCGGCTTGCAACATTATTTCTTCGTCGTGTTCCACAACTATCACTGTATTCCCTTGCGCCTGTAACGAACGTAATACTTTAATCAATCTTTCCGTATCACGCGAATGCAAACCAATACTTGGTTCATCTAAAATATATAAACTACCAACCAATGTACTGCCAAGCTGTGTAGCAAGGTTAATGCGCTGACTTTCTCCCCCGCTCAACGTATTTGCCACACGGTTTAATGTTAAATAACTTAAGCCCACATCCATTAAATAACTTAAACGATTTGTAATTTCAGTCAGCAATCGTTTGGCGATCTTTGTATCGTGTTCGTTTAATTTTATGGATTTAAAAAAATCAAATAGATCATCTACAGGCATTAACACCAGGTCGTTTATGCATTTATCGGCAACCTTTACGTAATTGGCATCCTTACGCAAACGTGTACCTTCACAATCGGGGCAAAGTGTTTTACCGCGGTATCGAGCAAGCATAACGCGGTATTGAATTTTATAGGTTTCTTTTTCAAGCATTTTAAAAAACGCATCAATGCCTTCAAAATGTTCGTTGCCTTTCCAAAGCAATTGATATTGGGTTTTATTTAATTCGGCAATTGGTTTATGTACCGGAAAATTAAATTTATGCGCCTGTTTAAGTAATTGATTTTTGTAAGCGCTCATTACTTCACCATTCCAACAGGCAATGGCATTATCGTAAACAGAAACGCTTTTATTTGGAATAACAAGATCGGGATCAATGCCGATGATACTTCCAAATCCTTCGCAGGTTTTACAGGCACCGATAGGATTATTAAACGTGAAAAAATTTACGTTGGGTTCTTCAAACGTAATTCCATCCAGCTCAAATAAATTAGAGAAAGAATGTTTTTCGTAACTATTCTCGGCTCTTTCAATCCATATCAAACACTCTCCTCCACCCTCGTAAAAAGAGGTTTGGGCACTGTCGGCCACACGATTTAAAAAATCTTCGTCACCCGTGTTTACCATTAAACGATCTATTAGTAAATAAACTTCAGATCCTTTTTTTAATTTTTTAAGTTCAATTTCATTTATCTTTTCAATTTTTCCGTCTATTACTGCCCTTGAAAAGCCTTGCTGCGAAAGCAATTCAAGTTGTTTTTTAAAAGGCCTGTCTTTTTTCTCGAATACTTTTGAAAGGATAAGGAACTTTGAGTTTGTTTTTAATTTTTCGGTAAAGGCCACTACATCCGTAACCGTTTGGCGTTTTACCAATTGGCCGCTTACCGGACTATAAGTTTTACCAACCCTTGCAAACAACAATTTAAAATAATCGTAGATCTCGGTAATGGTGCCAACTGTGCTTCGGGGATTTTTAGAAATTACTTTTTGTTCAATTGCGATGGCGGGCGAAATCCCTTTAATATAATCCACCTGCGGTTTTTCCAATCGCCCTAAAAATTGGCGTGCGTATGCCGAAAGGCTTTCCACGTAACGCCTCTGACCCTCTGCATACAACGTATCAAATGCTAAAGACGATTTTCCTGAACCCGAAAGGCCGGTAATAACAACCAATTTATTTCGGGGAATTGCCACATCAATATTTTTTAAATTGTGCATGCGGGCACCTTTAATAATAATGAATTGCTTTGGAGAAAGCTGCGTAATATCTTTTAGAACGGCCATGTTATTCCATCAATTTTTTAAGGTGCGCAACTGTTGAAACGTCTGCCCAATCAATATACCCAACGGTTTCATCTTTTATTTCAAGATCTGTATTTATTATGTAAGTTGTGGGAATGGCTTCAACCCCAATGGAATTAAATACCTGGTTCATTTTTAAAAACGTGAAGGGATATTTTTTATGATCTTTAAATGCCTGCACCCTTTCAATAGCTTCATCGCTGATAATAATTACTTCCACATCGCTCAATTCTTTTTCTTTTATGGAATTAAGGAGTTTTAATTCATCCATACAATTTCCGCACCAGGATGCGCCAAAACTCACCACCATTTTTTTTCCCTTAAAATCGGCCCATTTAACGGGAACCCCTTCGGCTGTAAATAAAGTAAGTTTGTTAAAATCAACCGATGGTGCAACCCGGTATTTGTTGTAAAAAAAAAGTGCTATCAAAAGGATAAGTACTGTAAAAATGATATATTTTAATTTTCCGGCCATAGTAATTAAGAGTACACAGTTAATTACTCTTTAATTTAAGTGTATTCGGCTTAAAATTACGAATAGATTTGCAGTTACAATTGATACTAATCATTAAAATACTTAAATTTTTATTAAAGCTTTTTTTAGGATTTGTGATCCTATCTGTGGTTTCTGTAATTATTTTCAGATGGTTGCCTATACCACTTACTCCGCTGATGCTAATTCGTTGCGTGGAGCAAAAATCGGACGGAAAAAAAATGACCTTAAAGCACGATTGGGTGAGTTTAGAAGAGATTTCGCCGAAACTTCAATTGGCAGTGGTTTGCAGCGAAGATCAGAATTACTTAAAACATTACGGTTTTGATTGGGGTGCCATAAAAAAAGCCAGAAAGGCCAATGAAGAAGGGAAAAAATTGCGAGGAGCAAGCACCATCTCTCAACAAACAGCAAAAAACGTATTTTTGTGGCCTGGCAGAAGTTATGTAAGGAAGGGATTTGAAGTGTATTTTACCTTATTGATTGAAATCTTTTGGAGTAAAGAACGCATTATGGAAGTTTATTTAAACAGCATTGAAATGGGCAATGGAGTTTATGGTGCCGAATCTGCCGCCCAACATTGGTTTAAAAAGCCCGCAATAAAATTAAATAAGGACGAAAGCGCGGCGATCGCTTCTGTATTACCAAATCCCCTGAAATATATTGCAAATCCTGCCAGTGGTTATATTGGTAAACGTAAAGCATGGATAAAACAGCAAATGAGTTTTTGGGGAAATGAACTGGATTACGATAAGTACAATGATGAAGATGAAAAACCGGTAAACAAATCACAAAAAAAGAAAAAATAATGAGTAAATTCTTTGTGTTGAATATTTTTTTGGTGATGTTTTTAAGCTGCGGCAATTTTACGCCTGCAAGTTCAAAAATAAATCCTGAACCTGTTAAACTTGCCGAAATTAAAGCTGAACCAATTACACCACAAAAAATTATTGCCTGTAAATTGGATAGTATTTTTACACAGTTAAATAAAACGGGAGCCTTTAACGGAAGCATTTTGGTTGCAAAAGGCGGTAACATTTTGTACAAAAAAACGATGGGTATTTGTAATAAGGATGGTAATTGCCCGTTAAACGACTCATCCATGTTTCAACTTGCCTCGGTTTCAAAAGTAATTACTGCCACAGCTGTTTTAATGTTGCACGAAAGGGAATTGATAGATCTAGAGAAACCATTCTCATTCTATTTTCCTGATTTTCCGTATGAAAAAGTTACGGTAAAACAACTGCTCACACACCGATCTGGATTACCCAATTATATTTACGCGCTCCATAGTCAACTTTATTTGCCCAATTATAAAATGACAAACGATGAAATGTATTGTTCGTTGGTTGAAAAAAATCCTGCACCTTATTTACGGCCCAACAGAATGTTCAACTATTGTAATACCAATTACGCCTTACTTGCTTTATTGGTTGAAAGAGTTTCGGGCAAAACCTTTCCGCGATTTTTAAAAGAAGAAATATTTGTTCCATTAGGAATGAAACACACCGCTACCATTAACGATTTTGACCTGAACACCAAAAATATTACGAAGCCCTACGATGAAAAATGGAAAACAGTTGATTTTGACGCGAGTGATTATGTTTTAGGCGACAAGAGCATTTATTCAACCGCATACGATCTGTATTTATTCAGCGAGGCCTTGTATCAGAATAAGATCATTAAACCCGAAACACAGCAATTGGCTTATACGCCTTACAGCCGAGAAAAAAAATTGAGCAATTACGGTTTTGGATGGAGGATAAAAGATTTTAGAGACTCGGTAAAAAAAGAAGTATTTCACAATGGCTGGTGGCACGGTTACCGTTCGTCCTTTCACAGAAGATTAAATGATACGCTCACAATAATTATTTTAAGTAACCAATTAAACAAAGCCGCATATCATACTTATAAAATTTATGAGATACTAGACAAGTCAAGTTTTGCCGATACTTTGGCAGATGACGAATGATCTATTTTTCAAAAAATTATTTCAGAGTACAATCATATTTTTCTTCGCCGGTTTCAGTAATTGTTACTGCTAAATTAAATGACGATGCAGGCACAGAGGTCAGCGTTTTTTCAGTATATGGCTGTGTATAGCTAACGCAATTACTCTCCGCTGCTCTTTTTGTAACCTTTGTCATTTTTTTGGGAATTATTTGTATATCATAAACATTAGTGGTAAAAGTTGTATCGGCTAAACTTACCGTTGGAAATCCCGGTATTAGTGCCGCTTCAACCTTACCGTTAGTTGTAGATGTGCCTGTTCTTGTAACTGTGCATTCGCAAGTTCTGTCTTTTTTACACGAAGCAAATAAAACTCCTAGAATGGCGGCTGAAAAAATTATTTTTTTGATCATACATTTATTTTTATACTACTCTGTTAATGTCCCAATTTTCTAAATAATCGGCAATTCTTCTTAAAAAAGTTCCACCTAAGGATCCGTCAACTACCCTGTGATCGTAACTCAAACTTAAGAACATAAATTGCCTTATTCCTATCATGTCTCCTTGCGGGGTTTCAATTACAGCCGGTTTTTTCTTAATAACACCAACCGCTAAAATTGCCACTTGCGGCTGATTTATAATTGGCGTGCCCATAACGTTTCCAAAATTACCAACATTACTTATTGTAAATGTGCCTCCCGAAATTTCGTCGGGTGTTAATTTATTATTTCTTGCTCTAGAGGCCAGATCGTTTACCGCTTTGGTAATTCCTAATAAATTTTTCTCATCCGCATTTCTGATAACAGGAACGATTAAATTTCCGCTTGGCAAGGCAGCTGCCATACCAATATTTATATTTTTTCGCTTAATTATTTTTGTTCCTGTTTGATCAACCGATACGTTCACCATCGGGAAATCTTTAATCGCCTTTGCTACCGCCTCAATGAACAAAGGGGTAAATGTCATTTTTTCCCCTTCGCGCTTTTCAAAATCTTTTTTAACCTTATCACGCCACATTACCAAATTGGTAACATCTACTTCAACAAAAGAAGTTACGTGAGGCGAAACGTGTTTACTCATTACCATATGATCGGCAATTAGTTTACGCATACGATCCATCTCAATTATTTCATCTCCGGCTCCGGTAGAAACAGCGGGACGATTTACTACAATAGCGTTGTCGCTTGTTGATTTTGTTTCGGTATTGCTTTGTGTAACAGGATTGGAAGTGCCTGTTGATTTATTTCGGTTAGGTAAATATGCAATGATATCGACTTTGGTTACTCGCCCACCCTGGCCGGTGCCTTTAATAGTATCTAATTCGGTAAGAGTAAGGCCTTCGGCTTTTGCAATGCTTTTTACCAAAGGCGAATAAAATTTATCGGATGTGCCGAAATCGTTATTTGCGGGAGCAACATTTGCCGTTACATTTACTAAAGGCTGTTTGGTTTCGGTAACCGTTTTTGTTTCGGGAGTAGTAGTTTTTGGTGTATTAGTTACAGTGGCATTTGCATCACTGCCAATTACAGCTATAACAGTTCCAACCTGCACCACATCACCCTCTTTAAATAAACATTTTATTAAAGTACCTTCAAAAGGAGATGGGATCTCAGAATCCACTTTATCGGTGGCGATCTCTAAAACTGTTTCATCAATTTTAATTTTATCGCCTTCTTTTTTACTCCATTTAATGATTGTAGCTTCCGCCACGCTCTCGCCCATTTTGGGCATTATCAGATCAAAGTTTGCCATGTTACATTTAAAGTGTTACAAAAATAGGTTTCTAAAGCGGGAATAGCCAATTTTTTTATGCTTTTATTTTGAAGGTTATTTCTCCTAAGCCGGGATATAATGAGTTCCACAGAATTAGAAATACCTTTTGCTAAATCAGCTCCACGCCACTAAGCTAAAAATTCAATAAACGTTAATTTAGTCATTACATTGACAATATTTACGTTAATTTGGTCATTACGTTGACAGTATTTACGTAAATTTAGTCATTACGATGACAATATTTACGTTAATTTAGTCATTATGTTGACATAATTTACGTAAATTTGGTCAGTATATTGACAAAATTTGTACCTTTGTAAGGTAAAATGTATCATCGGGAAATATATAACCAACTCAAACATCACCTTAAACCAAATAAGGTTTGTTTATTATTAGGCGCACGGCGCGTTGGTAAAACAGTTATGCTCGAAAAACTACAAACCGATTATAAAGGCAATGTTATGTTTTTGAATGCTGAAGACGAAGATTCGGCAAAACTGCTTGAAGGGAAAAGCACAGGCAATTATAAACGACTGCTTTCCGGCATAGATCTATTGATCATAGATGAAGCTCAGGCTTTACCGGATGCGGGAAAAAAACTGAAATTAATTATAGATTCAATAAAAGGGATAAAAGTGATTGCAACCGGTTCATCGGCTTTTGATCTGCTAAATTTAGCAGGAGAACCATTAACCGGACGAAGCTTTGAGTTACACGTATTCACAATGTCGCAATTAGAGCTGAGTAAAACCGAAAGTCCACTCGAAACAAAACAAAATCTTGAAGAAAGACTTATTTACGGAAGTTACCCTGAAGTTCTGAACCTAAAAAACGTAAAGGACAAAACAGATTATTTAAGTAATTTAAAAACTGCATATTTATTAAAAGATATTTTAATTCTTGACGGCATAAGAAACAGCAGTAAAATGTACGATCTTTTACGAATGCTAGCATATCAGGTTGGCAGCGAGGTTTCATATAACGAACTGGGCTCATCTTTAGGCATGAGCAAAAACACGGTAGAAAAATACATTGATCTTTTAACTAAAGTTTTTGTATTGATAAAACTCGGGGGTTACAGCAATAACCTGCGAAAAGAAATTACAAAAACACATAAATTCTATTTTGCCGATATAGGCATACGCAATGCGCTGATAGGAGATTTTGACGCGATTGCCCTTAGAAAAGATGTTGGACAATTATGGGAAAATTATGTAATTACCGAACGCATTAAATTTATGAGTTATTCAGGAAAAAAATGTAATTATTTTTTCTGGAGAACCTATGATCAACAAG
>JANYBY010000371.1 GCA_025360565.1 Bacteroidota bacterium | reverse complement strand
ACTATGTTAATTTACTGAATTATGCATTTTTGAAAAAATTCTCATATCAATTTGTATCGAGCATCAGTATGAAGAATTTTTTAAAAGACTATTTACTTTAATGCCCGCTAAAAAAATATATTTCGCTTCCGATTTTCATTTAGGGGTGCCTACCCTTGAGATCAGCCGTGAACGCGAGAAGGCCGTATGCAAATGGCTCGATACGATTAAAGCCGATGCTGAAGAAATTTATTTGGTGGGCGATCTGTTTGATTTTTGGTTTGAGCATATTTATACTGTTCCCAAAGGTTTTACAAGGCTTTTAGGTAAAGTTGCCGAGCTTACGGATTCAGGAATTAAAGTTCATTTTTTTACCGGTAATCACGATCTGTGGATGAAAGATTATTTTAAAAAAGAGCTGAATGTACGTGTTTATCATGCACCCATAACAAGAGAATACAGCGGCAAAAAGTTTTTTATAGGGCATGGCGATGGTATTGGCCCGGGCGATAATTGGTACAAATTATTAAAATTAGTTTTCACTTCTAAACTATGTCAATGGCTTTATTCGCGCTTACATCCAAATTTTTCGTTTTGGTTTGCCCGTTTTACAAGTCGCAGAAGTCGTATTAATACCGGTAATACTGACGAAACGTTTTTGGGAAAAGAAAACGAATGGCTTTATTTATTTTGTAAAGAATATATAAAAACAAATAAAACAGATTACTTTATTTTTGGCCACCGGCATTTGCCGCTTGAATTGGACGTTGATGGTAAAGCATTGTACATTAACCTTGGCGAATGGATCAATTATCGCACATACGCCGTTTTTGACGGGAATTCGCTAAAACTGGAGAAATTTAAGGGATAAATTCGCCTTGTAAGCCCCTTTAACACCCGTAATTTCAATTATATCTAATTTAATTTGCAAATGCAAAAAAAATGTAGTTATTTGGACAGATAAGAAAAACCTTATGACTAGCACCTTTGAAATAGCAATAAATAAAATAGCCAAAAGCCGTGTTACCGAGCAAGACGTGAACAATGTACCTTTTGGAAAATGTTTTAGCGACCATATGTTTGTTGCTGAATATGCCGATGGCAAGTGGCAAAAAGCCGCCATTTCGCCTTATGGCAACATATCTCAAAGCTATGCTATGAGTGCCTTACATTATGGTCAGGCAATTTTTGAAGGTATGAAAGCCTACAAAAATGATAAAGGAGAAGTTTCTCTGTTTCGTCCAACAGAAAATTTTACGCGTTTAAATAAAAGCGCAATTCGTATGGCGATGCCCGAAATACCGGAAGAAATTTTTATGGGTGGCTTATTAGAATTATTAAAGATTGATGCTGCTTGGGTTCCTTCAAGTGAATCGGGAAGTTTATACATTCGTCCGTTTATAATTGCCACCGAAGAAGCCATTGGCGTTAAAGCAAGCGATACTTATAAATTCATAATTATTACTTGTCCTGCCGGTAAATATTATAGCGAACCTATTAAGGTTTTGGTTGAAACAAATTATTTTAGAGCAGTACATGGTGGTGTTGGGTATGTGAAAGCCGCCGGAAATTATGGCAGAAGTTTATACCCTACAAAATTAGCTCAGCAAAAAGGATATCAGCAGGTGATTTGGACTGATAGCGAAACGCATCAGTATGTTGAAGAAAGCGGAACCATGAATTTAATGTTTGTTATTGGCGATACAGTTTTAACACCCGCATTAAGCGATACAATTTTGTCAGGGATTACTCGCAACTCCGTTTTAGCGCTTGCGAAAGACTGGGGCATGAAAGTGGAAGAACGCAGAATAAGTATAAGAGAAGTTTTAACGGCGCATGGAAATGGTACTTTGCAAGAAGCCTTTGGTTGCGGTACTGCCGCAACAATTGCGCAGATCATAGGCATTGGTTTTGAAGGATCAGATTATGCTTTACCACCGGTTGAAAGCCGCAAATTCTCAACAAAAGTTGACGAAACATTAAGAAATATTAGAAAAGGAAAAGAGGCCGATAAATTTCATTGGATGATGAAGGTTTGTTAGTTTTTTGGAGAAATTCAATGTGCGTTGTACAGTGCATGTAATGCTTAAATTTTTAAAAGAACATATCCTTTTTTTTTGCATTCTTTTTTCCTGTTTAATTTTACGATTACTTCCGCTTTTTGAATACCAATTTACCTTAGATGAATGGAGCGGTTTAGATAGAACCAATTTTACATCTTTTTCAGAGCTGATCGAAAAAGGGGTTAAAATAGATGCACACCCCGCTTTTGTACAGGTTTTAATTTATTATTTACGTCAGTGGTTCGGATTTAGTACCTGGATAATTAAATTACCTTTTTTGTTGTTTAGTTTTGGGGCTGTAATTTATGCCTACGCTTTTTGTTTGCGCAATTTTTCAAAACAAACCGCCCTCATTGCTTCAAGCATTTTTAGTTTTTCGCTCCTATTTGTTTTTTACGCCCCAATTGCCCGGATGTATATTTCAGGCGCTTTTTTTAGTGTGGCTCTACTCTATCATTTTTTTGAGATCTTTTTTTTAAACAATAATAAACGAATTCACTTTATTTTTTTGGGATTATTCGCGCTTCTTTCCGCTTTAAACCAGCATGTAAACGCCCTGTTCGCGTTAACAGTTTGCGCATCAGGACTTTTATTTTTAAACAAAAATAATTTAAAACCATTTTTAATTACTTGCGTTTGCGTAATTATTTTATACCTACCCAACCTGCCTGTAACTCTTTACCAGCTGGGCATTGGCGGCATTGGTTTTGAGCAGGGTGGCTGGCTTCCTGTGCCTGAAGCGGGTGCGATTTTTGATTTCTTAAAAGCTTTATTAGGAACCGGCAGATCCTATTTGATCTTTATTTCTCTTATACTTTTTTGTTTTATAGCAAACAGGCAATTTAAATTAAGTAAAACCCAAATTTACCTGGCCGTAATTTTTATACTTAATTACCTTGTTATTTATTTTTATTCGGTTTACAAAGCGCCGGTTTTCCAATATTCGGTTATGCTGTTTGCGTCTGTGGCCGCTGTTTTGGTTGTATCTTCATTTTTGGATTTTAAGAATAAGTATTTATTTGGTTTCACTTTTGTTTCCGTCACTGCTCTTCTCATCTTTAAATCTTATTTTCAAAAAGATTATTTCCATCAATCTGTAAAAAATATTTATGAGTTTCAATTTCAAAAAACAATAGAGTACAAGAATAAATACGGGGACAAGAACGTTTACCCCATTTTTTTTGATGCCGATACATTAATGAGAGATGTGTATTTTAAAAAATATAATTCGGTTTTTGATTGTAAGCTCACAAAAGATTCGGTTACCCAATCGATAAGACACTTTTCACGTTTCGTTGCAGCCTTAAAATCCGAATTTTTGATCCTTGCCTCCTCTGCCCCACAGCAGCAGGCTATTGCCATGGATCATTTTCCTTATTTAATTGAAAACATTGAAACACAAGGGTCAAATTTTAAGGTATTCTCAAAAACCAAAATAACAGCCATTGCAACAGACGACTCTGTTCTGTTTTATTCGGATCACAGTCACCCAAACGCTTTTACATTTGATAAACCAAAAAATATTTCAGACGAACCCGGTGGTTTTTCTGTTTTCGTTGATTCTTTAAACGAATACCCATTTGCCGCCAAGGCAAAATTGGCCGATGTTAGTTATAACGAAGGTGAAGTTATTTTAGTGAAAGCAAAACTGTTTCCAAAACAAAATGAACTTAAAGGTGTGCAATTGTGTTTAGCGCTGAATGATATTAAAACAGATTCAAGTTATTATTTTACGGCCGGTAACAGCGCCGATTGTGTATTGGATAAAGATTCTTCTTTAACATTATATACAACCGCATACCTTGGTACTAATTATAAACACATAAAAAACAAAGCAAAGATCACGGTGTTCTTTTGGAATACAAATAAAGAAAAATTTAATTTAGCCGATCTTCAAATTAAAACAATAGATTACTGGAATAAAAAATGGAATTTTTGGAAATGAAATTTAGTATTGAGTATAGAGAAATGAGTATTGAGTCTGCATGCCAACGCCTATAAGTCCGGTCTCAATACCCAATACTCACATCTCAATACTATTTATCCCTCTTCTTCAGCCACTCTGTTACAGCAGGTGCAAGCTCTTTTTGAGATTTACCGCCAACAAACACGCCAATGTGACCGCCTTTAAAGCTATACAATTCCTTGTCCGTACTTCCCACTAAATCGTTCAACGGTTTTACAGCGGCAGGAGGCACTAAATGATCTTCAGTAGCAAAAATATTCAGTAAAGGTGAAGTAAGATTTTTAAGGTTTACTTTTTTTCCACCAACAACCAATTCTCCTTTTACCAATTTATTTTGTTGGTAAAGGTCTTTCATAAACTGACGGAAACATTCTCCCGTTTGGTTTGGGCTCTCCCCGATCCAACGCTCCATGCGTAAAAAATTCATCAATTTGTCTTTATCTTCCAAACTATTTGTAAGCGCTTGTTGTTTCTGCGCTTTCATCATCGGCTTCAGCATATCAAATCCTTGATTTAAAAAATCACCGGGAATAATTCCATGATTGGCATCTACCAATTTATCAAAATCCATGTCTTTGCTCCAGCGGAAAAGCATTCCGTCGTTTGTACTAAAATCAATTGGTGTAACGTGCGTTACCAAATTTTTTATTTTGTTTGGGTACAGCGAAGAATAAATTACGCTTAAAGTTCCACCCTGACAAATACTTAAAATATTTATTTTCTCAACATGTTCAGCTTTACGAACAAAATCAACACAATTATTAATGTAACCATTTACATAATCATCCATGCTAATGTATCGGTCACCTTTTGTTGGGTTGCCCCAATCAATTAAATAAACATCCAGCCCTGCGCTCAATAAATTTTTTATATAACTGCGGTCCGGTTGCAGATCAAGCATTTTATACGTGTTCACCAAAGCATAAACAATTAATACCGGCGTTTTATAAGTTGCAGGTGTTTCTCTTTGGTATTTATAAAGTGTTAATTTATCTTCGGTGTATACAGAAGTTTTTGGTGACGCGGCAATTTCAACTTCTTTAATCTCATTTAAAGTTTGATATCCTTTCAGCATTTTTGCGCCAATTCCTGTTAACTCTTCTACTAAATTTTCCATGGGTATTATTTATATATCAAATTTACAATTATCCTGTCAATTATTGAACAATTTCCAGACTTTTATCGGTTAAAATAAACTCGGTTTTAACATCATCTAAAAACATCTCGTTTTTAGCCTCATTATTCCAAATAAAAAAGCCAATATAACTGATCTTACCACTTTTAATATCTTCATTGCTTACTTGATACCCAAATTCCATATAGTTCCAAGTATTGTATTGGATAAGGTCCCTATTTATATAAAAGGGAATAGTACTGACCACCTTATTATTCGTATCGTTTAAATTTAAATAGATCTGAGCCGCATTAATTTCCTTAGAAAAATAACTCCAAAATGAGATCCTAATTTTTTTCTCACCTTCTTTTTTGAAGAAGTCGGGAATTCTATATTCAAATGGTTTTGAATATTGACTTTCAGCATTCAGAAGGGTAGAGAATTTACCGGAATGTTTTTCAATTTCGGTTCTTTTGCCTGAATAATTTTCTACTTCAAAATCATCCATAAACTCTTGCTTTTTTAAAATGCATTTTGGAGGAATGGCATAAATGGTTGACCTGTGTAGTTTGAAGAAATTTTTCCAGAATAACTCCGCGTGCGTGTAATTACCATCCAAGATCCCGTTTTGCAATTGATAACTTTTTAATTGATGATAAGAGAGCAGTAAAAAAAATAAAATTATTAAACTTGTTTTTGCTTTCTTAATCCCTTCCGCCTTTTTGTATAAGGCTGCCAATAAAATAGCAATGATGGGGTAATAATCAATGGCCGCGCGAGTTGTGATAGGCCAATACCACCAGGAAGCGTAGATGTATATTACCGCAAAGAAAATGAAAACAAGAATTATCTTTTTTCTTATCGAATCTAAAAAAATTGTACCAAACAACGAGACAAATGTAATTGGCGCGTAAACAAATAAGCCCGCATGATAACTGAACAACACATCAAACAGCTTCGGGCGATCGAAATAAAATTTTTCACCATTATAAGTATCGGCAAAAAAGGTACCTGTTTGTGCAAATAAAATACTCACCTGGTTAATTATGAATGCAAATATCAATGCCAAGATCAATGCATCCATTAATTTGAATTTCGTTTTCCATTTTTGTTTAAAAAAATCTTTCGGTATCAAAGCAGGAACGATCAAAACAATTAAACCGTTCAAAGGACGAATGCAACCAATGATAACCAAAAACAAAAAACAAACCAGAAAATTTCGTAAGCTCTTTTCTTCGTTCAAAAATTTATGCACGTAATTAATAAACAGGGTAATAAATGTAAATGAATATATGTGCGACAAAGAATTCATGTCTATTGCATAATGAAACATAAAGGTTCCATAAAAAATAACAAATGGAACTAAGAGAGCAGCCTGTTCACTATTAAATAACCTCAGCAATAATTTTCGTAAAAAAAATAATCCTAAGAACAAATAAAACAGACTTGCAAATCCGATCATTAGCTGATATGGCAATGAATACCCATCGGCCGCAAACCCGCCAACCTTGGCCATCACATGCGCTGTTGCGAAAAAAGGAAGCCACAACATAGACAATCCCTGATAATATTTATTGATCCGTTTATCTTTATACTTTACCAGAAAATTATTGTCAGCGTTCTCATCGGGAAAAGCAAGGTAGTTTGCCGCATAAACTTTATTGAACCATTTAAAATCGTAATTGCTATCGCTATAAATATATTTGGCCGGTAAATACGCATAATAGCCTAAGCCATCGCCGGCAATAAATTTATGCCAGGGCGAATTAAGTGGACGAATGCAAAAGAAAACGATAAGGATAGATAAAATGAATCCTGAAAAATATAGGTTATATCTGTTTTTAAACCAGGTCATTTGATTTAATATAGGCGGTAAAATTTTATAATACCCGAATATAATGAAAAAAGGCCGTCCAATTTGCTTTTGAACGACCCTTTAAGGTTCCCAGCTATGAGAATGTTTTATTTTTTAGCGCTTTTTGCTCCTTTATTGTCATCAACATTAATGTTACCTGCCAATTTAGTAAGCAATTCTTTCACTTGTTTTTTAAGATCATAAACATTTTTTTGAAGTTCTTCTACTTCCGTTTTAAACACGATCGGAAAATTTTCAAATGTTTGTTCAAATTGTTTTTCAAAATGTTTTTTTACGTCCATGCTTAAGTTAAGCGTTTCGCCTTTTATTTTGCTGAATTCATCGCTCGCGAAAAGTTCAGTAAATAATTGCTCGTTCACTTTAACCCACTCATTGTACATTTCCTGCGCGTTAGGCAATTGCTTTAAAGCTTCAGGATTTTTAAATTTTTCAGCATAATCAGTAGCAATTTTTTCAACGCCTTTTTGAGTAGTTGCCTGTAAAACAGATTGTAATTCAGATTGTCTGATGCTGTACTCAGCGATCTTATCCATTAAAGCGATGGTTGCTTCGATGTTTTCTTTTTCTTTACCCGGTGTAACCACTTTTAACAAGGGCTCAAATGTTTTTCCAAACACATCGTTTACCTGAGAATAAAGTTCTTTTACTTTATCAAAGTTTCCACTAAAAAGTTGCGGATATTGTTTAGAGATATTTTGAACTTGCGCGTAATATTCTTTACTCAAGTTGTTTTGATTAGAAAAAAAACCTTGTACTTGTTTAATTCCATTATCGTAAACATCCTTTATAGATGCGCCGTTATATAAATTACCAAAAATTTGTTTCGTTAAATTTGTGTAACTCTCGGTTGTAAAATGACTTTTAAAAGCTTCCGCGTTAAATTGGCCTTTTTGCAAAGCATCTGCCATTGGCTGAAAAAACTCTTGCATTTTTGTATAAATCTGGTTGCCCTGTACAAAATTTGTAAATACATCTTTATTAAATGTTCCGTTCATGTTTTTGCTTAAAGTATCAAACGAAGCGTTCAATGTATTTAACCACGAATTGTAAATATTTGTAAATGCCGTGTTGGTTTGACCAAAATTGCTCATATAATCCTGAGCCGGTTTACCAAAACTTGCATAACTGTTGTAAATACTTTGGTTAAAATCTGCCATTTGTTTAGCGTGAGTAGATTGCTGATTAAACCAGTTCTTAAAAAATTCTTGCGGATTATTTTCGTTAGCATTGCTAAATGCGTTTGCCGAAGAATCTTTAATGCTGTTTAAAATAGTAGATTGTTTTTCTAACCACTCTTTGTAAATTGTTTGCCCCTCGTGAGCAACGTTTCCGTTGCTGAATGCCGATTGCATTTTTTTTGCTGAATCCATCCAATTATTTATAAAATTGGTTTGAGTTTCAACGATGCTGTCAATTACCGGATTTGCTGTTTTCATCTTTGTTGTTGTTTATTGTTATTGTTAATTTATTGTTATTCAGTCTATTAAATGTAAATTACTGAAAGTCAGTTTTTTACATACATTTATCAGTTTCAGAGTGCAAATATACAATTTTAATCGGTTTAATTTTGCTTTTGGTCGATTAAATTATTGTTAAAAATTCCTTATGCTACTTATTAAACGATTTAGAAATGAGCTTTTTCTATTCGAAAAACAGATGTGCCTCATTTATACCTTTTAATGACAAAGGTAACCCGCGATAGGGATTTATTTTTGGGAAGCAAGATGCAAAACTTAAGCGAAACAAGACGAGGAAAAGTTTGGCAGGATGCAGTAAACAGTTAATAAGCAAAAAGTCTTAACTCTATACTTAATCTAATTTGAAAAATGAATGCAAAAAAAATTAACGACTAATAATAATTTTTGACGTTGTATTACCAACCTTTAAAAAATAAATTCCGGGCAAAATAGTTTTGCAATCAATATTTATGGTCCCGTGCGTATTTTCTTTTACTTCTATCACTTTTATTAGTCCGCCCATCATATCGTTTAAAAATAATTGTTCTGTTCCTGTAGTGTGAAAATTATAATCAATATGAATTAAATCGTTACCCGGATTTGGGTAAACAGCTAATTCTATTTTATCGTTATAGAACCTGATCACCTTGGTTTCGGAAAAATTAAACTTTCCGTCAATATCTACTTGTCTTAATCGGTAATAATTATTTTCATCTAAAGGGTGTTTATCGTTAAAAAAATAAGATTGTTCAATAAGCGTTGTACCTTTTCCTTTTAATTCTCCCAAAGCTTCCCAATTTATTTCATCTCCCGAACGTTCTATTATAAACCTATCGCAATTTTTTTCCGAGGCTGTTTTCCATGCTAGATCTACCTGCTGATTATTTTTTACCGCGTCAAAAGCGGCCATCTCTATTGGAAGGAGCGCGCAAAATCCGGGAAGGATAATACTTTGTGGCGGCATACTGAGAGCCGTTAGTACCGCCATACCCGCGTTACCATTTGTGGCGCCCCAAAAATCTATTCCTGCATTATTCCATGTACCGGCAACGCCGCCTGTTGTAACATACGTTATTGCTCCGGGTAACATTGCACCCGAGATCCACAGAACACCGCCGCCACCGCCACCACCGGGCCCTACCTGATTAGGCCAATACGCCGGGCCACCCGCGCCACCGTTTGTTGTTACATTAATTGTTCCTGCAATAGTTGTATAGGTCATCAAAACAACGCCACCACCGCCACCGCCCCCGCCTGCCCATTGTCCGTTAATGTTTGAGCCTGCAGTGCCCGAATTTATTACACTTCCAACTCCATTAATTGTATTTGCTTTTAAAATAACTATCCCTCCTCCGTTACCTCCCTGTCCGCCCCCGGGTACATTTGCGCCTGCATGTCCTGCGCCACCACCACCGCCCATAAAAACGCGATTAATTACATTTGAATAATTTCCTGATAAAGATAAACCTGCTCCGCCTTGTGTATTTGCAGGTATTGGCCCTGTACAAGTGGCCCACTCCTTACCGCCTAAACCTGCTATGCTCCCATTAGAACCGCCTCCACCGCCTGCATTTACATTATTACCTGCACCGCCCCCATTAGCAGCTTTACCTCTGCCCTCCCCGTTAACGCCGCTTAAAAATTGTGTTGCTATTCCCTCTCCTTTTGGCGCAGATGAAGTAGAGCCAACAGCATAAAGAAAATCATAAGTACCCGCAAGTACACATCCCCATGATGAATTATTATCTAATCCTCCTCTGAATCCAAGTCCCGATGCATTTATATTTCCCGCAAAAGTTAATGAACCTGTTGTTTCTATCACCACTACACCACCGGATGAGCCGTTCCAAGCATTACCGCTCACACCGCCCGCACCAATTGTTATATTGGTAGTGTACGATGCAACTTTTACCAATTGTACTTGTCCGGATATATTATACGCAAACTGAGGATTTGTTGTTGTATAAATAATACTTCCGGCAATTCCTGCTACGGTTAAAAACTCATACTTGCCCGAACTGTTAAGGGCAGTAACATTTCCGAAAGCAGCCGTGTTCGTTACATCCACATTGGCGCCACGCATCTGTATCAACAAAACTTTATCGCCTGCTGCAAAACCCGCAGGACTTGAAACGGTAATTTCGCTTTGGCAAATACCTGTTACAGGGGCGTAAGCATTTACTGTTCCTGTTAAAGTTTGAGATCTTAAACTGCAAACTGAAAACAGTAGGAAGAAGAATATTATTATTTTTTTGCCGCGTAACATTACACGACAAAATTAGGTCATAGATCAGGGCATGGTTTTGACTTACATCAAAAAATGCGTGTTTCTATTTTTCGGATCGTAAACGGCTTAACGTTTCTTGTGTTATGCCAAGATAAGATGCAATTTGCCCCAATGGCCAACGCTGCATAACTAAAGGATACCGAGCAACCAGATCATCGTAACGGGTTTTTGCTGAATTGAACAAAAGCATAGTTGAACGCTTTTCCCAGTAAAGATATCCGTCTTCTATTAATCTTCTGTAAAAATGATTTATCTCTGCGTTTTCTTTTGTGAGTTTTTCCATTTCTGAATATGTGATGGAATATAATACACAATCCTCCACTAGTTGAATACTCTCATGTCCAGGCAATCTCGTCATCCAACTTCTTGGATGCAATCTTCTCTGCACGTGTCATGACCAGTAAACCTTTTTCTTGACAGGT
>JANYBY010000310.1 GCA_025360565.1 Bacteroidota bacterium | reverse complement strand
TATATTTGACCCTCAAAATTTTAAGGTTCCGTAGCTCAACTGAATAGAGCATCGCACTACGGATGCGAAGGTTGGGGGTTTGAATCCCTCCGGGATCACGGATAAATGCAAAAGGTCCCGCCGATAGGCGGGACTTTTTATTTTTTGCGAATCGAGCCGAAGCGCAGCTTCAGGTGAGATGAGCAAAAAAATAAAAACCGCGGTGGCGGACTTTTGCATTTTGACTCCGGACCTGCCCTCAGGGATCGACGCAGTCAATCCCTTGCTTGGATAATGGAATACCAATGCAGCTTCAGGCGAAATAAGCAAAAAAACAAAAAGAGCGAAGCGACTTTATTTGATCTTGACTTCGGACCTGCCCTGCGGGATCGACGTAGTCAATCCCTTGCTTGGTTAATTTAACACCAACGTAGCTTCGGGCGAAATAGGCAAAAAAACAAAAAGAGCGAAGCGACTTTATTTGATCTTCACGGCGGAGCCCGCCTAGCGAGTAGTGACAGCCCGGTGCCCAAATAAAAAATTTTGAAAAATAAATAAATTTTCCCTCCTAACTCAATTTAGGTAATGAAAAACACCCCCATTTTACACACTAACTCTTCATTCTTTTATTTAAATTTTTAATTTTTCGAAACCTTCCCAACCTTTTCTCGTTAAAGCTCGTATTATTTATAAAACCCTGTAATTTGATCAAAATTTACGCCTCGAAACCAAGATTTTAACAATTTGACCCTTTTATGGGCCATTTTGAACCTCAAAACTTGCACACAGCGAAGATTTTACTTACATTTACGGGTTAGTAAATAACTGTTTTTACATGTATATCATCTAAAAACAGCGAACAAAATGGCGTATTTTCGTCACAAATTTTTTATATGAAAAGGTTAGTCCTTTATAGTTTTTTAATTCTCCTTGTTTCTTTAACGAAACAGTCCTCAGCACAAACCATAAATTTTTGGTACGAGTCTTTTGGTTTGGGTTGTAACCAATACCAGTTTGCAAATAGTGCCATACCTACAGCTACCAATGGTGCCTGGGGTGTTACTGCAGTAGGTACTCCCCCTGTTAACGGGGCTAACCCTAACTTATGGTACATAAGCGCTACAGAAGCCGGAAGGCCGGTGGGTATTTGTAATGATGGATGTCTTAACAACGCAGGTTTAACCAACAGAAGTTTACATATTGGTATTGCCGCCCCTCCGGGTCCGCCTCTTCAGGATGCCGGCGCTACTTATTTGGCTTCGGCTGCGGCGCAATCAAATCAAAGGGCAGAATCAAATTTTATTAACTGTGCGGGACGAAACAACATTACTTTTTCTTTTACTTATTTTGCCAATGCTAACGTAACCGATTTTGGCGAGGCTTTGTATTATGACGGTATAGTTTGGAATGTATTGGGACCAATCGTATCAACACTTGGCGGTGGTTGCGTGGCTCCTTCAACCGGAACATGGGCTACACAAAGTTATTTATTACCTGCAATTTGTGATGGTAACCCCAATGTAAAAGTTGGTTTCAGATGGCAAAACTCATCAATAGGCCCTGCAGGTATTTCTGTGGCAGTAGATGAATTAAAATTAACTTGCCCTGCATTAACGTTTACCCCGCCATTGTATGGTTGTCCGGGTGTATGTTTTACACCAAGTGTTATTGCTCCGTTTATTCTTCCGGCACCAACAAGTTATTCATGGAGTATAGCTCCTGGAACATCCACTATCACAAACCCCACTTTCCCACAGCCTTGCATCGCAGTGCCAACTGTTGGTGTTTATACAATTACTTGTTATGCTATGAACTTAGCGGCTATAACTGCGAGCACAACACAAACTATTAGCATTGTTAGTTCAGTTCCTTTCACACTTACTGCAGCTCCCTCAACTATTTGTTTGGGCGATAATACACAGTTATCAGCCTTTGGCGGTGTATCTTATACATGGTCGCCGGCGGCAAGTTTAAATACTACAGTTGGTTGTTGCCCTGTTGCAACGCCAAGTTTTGCAACAACGTATACTGCAATTGGTACTGATGCTGCGGGTTGTCCGGGGGTCGGAACCTTGCTCGTCAATTTAGGTCAGGCTCCTGTAATATCAGTGGCAGCAACGGCTTCGGCGGTTTGTGCCGGCTTTGCTTCTACTTTAACAGCATCGGGAGCATGTACTTATACGTGGACGGGAACCTCTCTGCCTATTGCCGTCGTCAACTCCAGTGTGGCGGTTGGCCCCGGAACCTATACCGTCATTGGGCAATGCCCTAATTTACCTTGTACCACAAGCAGTGTAATTGTTATTTCGCTTGCGCCACCTTTAACCATTGGTACATCGCAAAATAGTTTTACAACTTGTATCGCAAGTAACTTTCCTTTGTACTCAAAAGCAGTTACCTTAAATGCAAGCGGCGCATCGGTATATAATTGGAATCCGGGCGCATCTTTAAATTATTCTTTTGGGCCAAGTGTATTGGCAAGGCCTCCAGTTTCTACCTGTTATACAGTTACGGGATTAACTTCAGTTTGTATGGGTACTGCCATTATTTGTGTAACGGTAATTCCTCAATATACCATTCAGGTAAAACCTAAACAGCCTATTTTATGTATAGGCGATTCTTTAAAAATGTGGGTTAATGCCATTGGTACAACTGCAATAGCACCATTTACATATGTGTGGACAGAACCCGCAAATGCTCCGCCTCCAAGTATTGATAATCCTTTGGCAGGTACAGTTCAAATTTCACCAACAAACACAAATTCGGCTATAACATATACCACAGAAGTGTATGATGTGAGGGGCTGTGTTTCTCAACCTGCTTTAGAAACAACATCTGTATTAGCGTTGCCGGTGGTGGCAATTGCAATTCCAACCTTAGTTATTAATAACCTCCCTGTTCCAACTAACTCCGTCTGTTATGTCGGAAGCACTGTAGGATCAAACCCCGTGATACAATACGATGCTGTGTTTACTAATTCGGCCGCCGTGCCGCCTGGCGTTGCGCTTACATATCAATGGATTCCGCCTTATAATAACGGTGCCAATTTTCCATATGTATCTATCCTTTCACCTTCAACTAGTTATTCTGTATTGCTTGCCGCGCCTTTACGTACGCCGGCTGTGGCTGTATTTACTTTAATAACAGGATATAACGGTATACAAGGTTGTAAACGGGTGGATACTGTTAGTGTACGTGTTATAGATTGCAGAGCTATTACCATTGCGGGTGTTCAGTTTACCACTGCCTTAAATAACGATACAATCTGTTCAAGAACTTGTATTACATTTTTAAATTTATCGGATACCGCGGCAGGAGGACCACAAACCTATACCTGGAATTGTGTGGGAGGAAATCCGCAATATTCTAATTTAGTAAATCCAACCATCTGTTATAATTTACCCGGAAACTACAATGTAGTATTAACGGTGCATAGCCCTTACTTAAAACCCGGCCCGGGAAGCACTGCTACAAGGGGTGTGCAGAAGTTTATAAAAGTAGTGGATGTGCCCAATCCGAAAATATTACCAAACGTAGCGTTTCCAAAAGATACCATTATTCGATTTGGAACTTCTGTTGCGCTCACAGCCACAAATGCGCTCAGTTACCTCTGGTCGCCGGCCTATCATATATCTTCGCTAACAGGTACAAACGTCACGGTCTCACCACTGCATACAACGCAGTATGTGCTGCAGGGCTATAATAGCAGGAATTGTTTTTCACGCGATACCATTAATGTAATTGTAATTGAAGATTGTGGAGAAATGTTTGTGCCCAATGCTTTCTCGCCGAATGGTGACGGATACAACGACGAATTAAAAGTGAGGGGTTTATGTTTGGAGAGTTTAACCTTTATGGTGTTTAACCGTTGGGGCGAAAAAGTTTTTGAAACTACCGATAAAGATAAAGGGTGGGACGGAACATATAAAGGAGAGCTAATGAATACGCAGGTTTTCGTTTTTCGATTAGAGGGAAAAACGTATGCGGGTAATGGCTATAGTTTAAAAGGTAACGTTACCTTAATGCGATAATTTTATGCAAAAGAAATATATTTTATATTCTGTTTTTGCCGTGATGCTGTTAAACCGGCTGAGCGCGCAGGATGCGCATTTTTCTCAGTACAACGAAATGCCGAGTAATATTAATCCCGCTTTGGCCGGCACGCTTTATGATACAAGGATAACAGCGGGTTACAGAACGCAGTGGGGCAGTTTGGGTAAGGCCTATCAAACCTATGGTATTTCATTTGAGCAGGCTATTAAAGTAAAAAAAATAAAAGGTAAGAATTTTGTTGTATCGGGTAATATTTATAAAGATGTTGCGGGCGATGCTAAATTGGCAATTTTTAATCCGAACCTTGGGTTGTCTTATGTTATGAAAGTATCTAAACTGCTTAAATTTTCGGCAGGGATACAAGGCGGGTTTCAATACAAAACGGTTGATGTAAGCGCTTTGCGTTGGGACAAACAATTTAACGGTTACGAATACGACGCTAATTTACCGAGTTACGAAAGCACACCACGCAGCGCTATTACCGCTTATGATATTGGTACCGGCGTTAACTTAAGTTATGCTCAAAGCGAAAAATTTATCAGTTCAAAAGACGGAAATAAATTCAACTGCGGCGCTTCAATTTATCATTTCGGACTTCCAAAAAATTCGTATTTCGTTAGCTCCGAAAAATTACAAACGCGTTTTTGTGTTTATGCGAGCGGCGATGTTAATATTCCCGGTTCACGTAACGCCATTATGCCAACTTTAATTTATATGCAGCAAGGCAGGAGCAGCGAGGTGTTGATGGGGGCTTTGTTTAAATTTATTTTAGCCGATCAGTCTATTCACACAAGTATAAAAAAACCTTCGGCATTTTCAATAGGATTACAATACAGGTTTAAGGATGCCATCATTCCTACAATGTTGTGGCAATACAGCAAATATGCCATTGGCGTTTCGTATGATATTAATGTTTCAGCTCTTACCCCGGCCTCTAAGAGGTACGGAGGTTTAGAAGTAATATTAAGATACAATACATCGCCGGGTTACGGTAAAAAACTGGGAAGAACAGATACAAAAGCTTCATATTAATTAACAAAGCGCCTTGGTTTTACTAAGGCGTTTTTTTTGCAATATATTTTTTCGACCAATAGCTTGACATTTTATTTTCTTGTTGCTAATTTAGTATTAAGATGTAGTTTATGCCTAATGAAAGTTTTGCGTTTAAACAATTTATAATAAAGCAGGATAAGTGCGCCATGAAGGTGAACACGGATGCTGTTCTGCTTGGCGCCTGGGTTTCGCCAAACGGCAGTAAAAGTATTTTAGAGATAGGCACAGGTACGGGCGTAATAGCATTAATGTTGGCACAAAAATCGAACGCAAAAATAACAGCTATTGATATTGATAAAGAAAGCACTGAGCAGGCAAAATTAAATGTTGAGCAAAGTATTTTTAAGAACATTGAGGTAAGGCATTTATCTTTTCAGGATCTGACACAAACAACTGACGAAAAATATAATTTAATAGTTACCAATCCTCCGTACTTTATTGGCTCTTTAAAAAGTAATAATGATAATCGCACAAAAGCGCGGCATACAGATCTGTTGTCGTTTGAAGATATTACAACAGGTGTAAAAAAACTTTTGGATGATAAGGGAAAGTTTTGTTTGATCTTGCCCACAAAAGAAGCCGCTATTTTTAAAGAAATGGCGCAGCTAAAAGGTTTATACCTTTCAAAACTTTTGCGCATAAGAACCCGTTCGGATAAAGATACCGAGAAAAGACACTTAATGCAGTTTGAATTTAAAGAGACTGAGTTTTCGGAATCAACATTGGTGATTGAAAGCGATAGGGCTATGAATTACACCAATGAATATAAAGAGCTCACCAAAGACTATTACCTTAATTTTTAACCGAACATCAGTTCTAACAATTTCCTGCATTATAAAATAAAAGATCCGGGCTTTTATTGGTAAACCAAAAATAAGCCCGGATCTTTTATTTAGAGAGTTTTATTTTTTAAGCATCTCGGCCATTTCAACCAGGCGAATAAATTCTGCCCTGTAACCATCATCATCTTTGCCTTTTGATTTTTTTGCCAATGCAAGAACAGTTTTAAAATCCGCATCACCTTTAAATTTCGAATCACGCAACAGCATTCCGAATTCAGCCACCGCCGAAGAGAAAATGCAATTTTCTGATGAAGTTAAAAACGGTGCTTTTCTATCGTTTACTATTTCGGTAATTAATTTAGAAACACTTTCTTTTGGTTCTTTGTATCTGAATTTAATGGTCATCACTTCTTGTCCCGTAGATTTTGATACCACACCGGTTGCCTGATATTTCAGTGGATCAACCGAAGCAAGCAATTCGTATGAGCCCGCCGGAATAATTTCGTAAATGGCTGTAACGGTATGGCCTGCGCCCAGTTCACCGGCGTCTTTTTTATCGTTATTAAAATCTTCCTTGTTCAATAAACGATTTTCGTACCCAACCAAACGGTAACCTTTTACTTTTGCGGGATTAAATTCTATTTGAATTTTTACGTCTTTAGCAATGGTGAGTAAAGTGCCGCCCATTTCTTTTACCAATACTTTTTTAGCTTCTAAAATATTGTCAATGTATGCGTAATTGCCATCGCCTTTATCTGCCAATTGTTCCATTTTTGAATCTTTGTAATTACCCGTGCCAAATCCTAACACAGTTAAAAAAGTTCCTTCTTCTCTTTTCTTTTCAATCATGCTTACTAATTCGCCGTCGCTGCTGGCGCCTACGTTAAAATCACCGTCGGTACAAAGTATTACGCGGTTATTGCCATCTTTTAAATAATTTTCTTTGGCTGTTTTGTAGGCTAATGCAATACCTGCACCACCGGCTGTTGAGCCGCCTGCTTGTAATTGTTCAATGGCGTTCATTATTTTTTCTTTTTTATCGCCCGAAGTAGGCTCTAATACTATACCTGCGGCACCTGCATAAACTACTAACGAAACTTTATCTATTGGGCGTAACTGATCTACCAATAAATTTAATCCGGATTTTAAAAGCGGTAATTTATCGGCACTCATCATTGAGCCGGATACATCAATTAAAAAAACCAAATTGTTGGCGGGTAAATTTGTGGTTTGAATTTCTTTGCCCTGAATACCAATATGAATTAAATTGTGTTTTTTATTCCACGAACATTCGGTGTATTCGGTTGTGATTGAAAAGGGAACATCGCCTTTGGGCTGGGGATAAGTATAGCTGAAATAATTAATAAATTCTTCTACCCGCACCGCATCGGCCGGAGGCAAACTTCCTTTTGTAATGAAGCGGCGCATGTTGCTGTAAGAAGCTTTATCCACATCAATACTCATGGTAGAAAGAGGATCTTTAAGAGCATCCTTAAATTCGTTATCGTTTATTTTGCTGTATTCTTCGGTGTTAAATTCTTGCACGTTTGGTTGGTAATATGCAACGTTGTTTGCGGTTTTACAGGCCGAAACTTTTCCGCAGCCCATCATAGTCTTGCGGTCAACAACCATGTCTTTTTCGCGGTGTTTGATGTCGTCCGCTTTTATTTCCTGAAGGGCGAGAACACTGTTGTGTAATGTTACGTTCACTTCTTTTTTTTGACCGGCTGCAACTGCAATATTTTTTAATTCGAAAGCCGAATAGCCTACATAATTGACTTTAATTTTATAGTTACCCGCTTTAAGACCATTAAAGCAAAAATCCCCGTTTGCATCGCCGGGGATATTAAATATAACCGAATCTTGTTTATACAAAATTATAGATGCAAATGGGATAGATTTTCCGGTTTGATGATCGCTTACCTTACCTGCAATTGAGGCTGTGTTTATGTTTGCGGGCTTTTGGGCAAAAACTCCCAAGCAAGCAAACATGGCTGAAAAAAGGATGGTTTTTAACATGGCTTTTAGTTTTAAGGATGATTAAATGCGTTTGTTTTACATTTAGATGCATACACTTTAACTATTCCATAAAAAAATTATTCTTCTTAAAAAAAAGGGGGGGGAAGGGTTTAGTTGAAGGATTGTTATTATGGATAAGTAACACCTCTTAATTGGCGGTTCAATTATTCTAGAGTAATTACCAAGATTGCAATAAACATAACTAAAACGAAGGATGAAAAGAAGTTGCGAAGCATTTCGATTCTTTTACTTCTCAATAATAATTTTGTGCATAGATGACTGGCTGTTCATGGTGATTTTCAAAAAATAAATGCCACTTTGCATTGGGTGTGTCTCTATTTCTATGTTTTTTTCTTCAACGTCTCGATTTAGTAATTCCTTTCCCATCAAATCATAAATAGAAAGGTTCCTCTTTGCAAATTCTGTAAATTGAATATTTATTTTTGAGCGAGCAGGATTTGGATAAAGGTTCGCGGAAATATCAATCGTTTGTTTTTTAATTGCAGTGACGATAAAATTATTTACAGTTTGGTTGGTAATAACAGCTGAATTGTAATCAAAATAAATATAGGCTCTGTTCTTTATTTTAGTTCCGCTAGGCAATCCCGGTTTGGGTTTTATGCGATACTGAACGTAAC
>JANYBY010000277.1 GCA_025360565.1 Bacteroidota bacterium | reverse complement strand
CTATTCAGGGATAAGGCCGTTAAAATACAGATTCCTCGTACCTCGGAATGACTTATTCAAACACAGTTAATCAATGGTTCCTGCCGCGATGGTGTTATTTGTATTCTCGTTAATTAAAATAAAAGACCCTGATGAACGGTTATCCAAATAACTATCATAGCTCACAGGTTCTGCCGTTTTTATGAGCACTTTGCAAATATCATTTAATTTCATGGTTCCATCACTTTGCAATTCCATGTACGAATGAATATCCACTTTACTGATAACCTCTTTTACAATTGCCTTGGTACGAAAACTATTTTGCTGCAATAATATTTTTTGTCCCGGAATAAAAGCTGCATTGTCCATCCAACAAATTGTGGCAGTTAATTCTTTGCCCATTTTTGGCAAATGCTCAACCGGGACAATTGAATTTCCGCGGCTCACATCCACATCGTCTTTCAAATGCAAAACTACCGCGGTGTTTGTTTCTGCTATTTCAACTTCAATTTGATTCATTTCAATTTTTTCAATTTCGGTTTCAATTCCGGAGGGCAACACCATTACTTGCTGGCCCTTTTTATAAGAGCCGCTTGCCACTTTGCCGGCAAAGCCCCTGTAATCGTGGAGCTCGTCGGTTTGTGGACGAATAACATATTGCACTTGAAAGCGCGAAACATCCGTTTTTTTTGTTTCAGCGATCTCTATCGTTTCTAAAAAATTCAATAATGTTTTTCCGTTATACCAATCCATTTTGTCTGATCTGGTTACCACATTGTCTCCGGCCAAAGCACTCGCGGGAATAAAAGAAACATCTTTTAAACCCAATTGATGACTAAAAATTAAATACTCTTCTTCAATTTGTTTGTAATGCGCTTCAGAATAATTTACCAGATCCATTTTATTGATACACACCAAAACATGAGGAATACCAAGTATTGCCGAAATAATTGAATGGCGTTTTGTTTGATCGGTAATTCCGTTTCTTGCGTCCACCAAAATAATTGCGAGGTTAGCGTTTGATGCGCCGGTAAACATATTTCGGGTATATTGAATATGTCCGGGAGTATCGGCAATAATAAATTTTCGTTTCTCGGTAGTAAAATATTTATAAGCCACATCAATGGTAATGCCTTGCTCCCGCTCTGCCCTAAGCCCATCGGTTAAAAGGGCCAGATCAATATCTGAATTAACACCTTTTGTTTTGCTTTGGCGCGTTAATGTTTCAATAATATCTGTGGAGATAGAATTGCTGTCGTATAATAAACGCCCGATAAGGGTGCTTTTTCCATCGTCGACATTTCCTGCCGTAAAAAATCTTAGTAGTTCCATTTTTATTTTATTGTTTGTTCATTCTATCCCGACCTAACACATCCAGGTCTTGTCTCTCTTAAGTCTTGGCTCTTGCTCTCCGTTCATGGTCTCTCCCGATAGCTATCGAGATCCGCTCGAGCTGACATACTGCAACTGCCGCTTCTTTTAAAAATACCCGCCTTTCTTCCGGTCTTCCATCGCAGCCTCGCTTACTCTATCATCCATTCTGGTTGCCCCACGTTCACTGATCTTAGCTTCTTTTATTTCGTTAATAATATCTTCTATTTTATACACATCGCTTTCAATCGCCGCTGTACAGGTCATATCGCCTACTGTGCGGTACCTTACTTTTTTTGTAACGATCTCTTCCGTTCCATCCAATTGCAAAAATTGGTTATTGCACATTAATTGTCCGTGTTCTGTAACAACGCATTCTCTTTCGTGTGTAAAATAAATTGAAGGCAATTCGATCTTTTCGCGTTTGATGTAATTCCAAACATCTAACTCTGTCCAGTTACTAATTGGGAACACACGCACATTTTCTCCTTTATTTATTTTTCCGTTATAAATATTCCATATCTCCGGCCTTTGCATTTTCGGATCCCATTGCCCAAATTCATCTCGTACAGAAAAGATCCTTTCTTTTGCCCTGGCTTTTTCTTCATCTCTGCGGGCACCGCCAATGCAAGCGTCAAACTCAAATTCTTCAATTACATCTAATAAAGTATATGTTTGCAAACCATTCCTGCTCGGAAATTTTCCTTTAGCATCTTGCAAATTTTTTGCTTTAATAGTGTCCTCTACTTTTCTTACAATTAATTTTTCGCCGATCTGTTTTGCCAAAGTATCCCTGTATTCCAGCGCTTCCGGAAAATTATGTCCGGTATCAACATGCACTAACGGAAAAGGAAATTTACCGGGGCGAAAAGCCTTTAATGCCAAATGCACCAAACAAATACTGTCTTTACCCCCGCTGAATAAAAGCGCGGGCCTTTCAAATTGCCCGGCCACTTCGCGCAGAATGTAAATGGCTTCTGCTTCTAACTCGTCTAAATAATCTAATGTTTTGTTCATAATCGTTCTTTTTGTCGCATCAAGTAGAATTTTTTTTTGAGTTTTCGTATCGAGATGTTTTAATTTTATTTCATTCACTTCTCGATACGATTTTGCAAGAGACAGGCAAAATCACTCGAAGTGACATTCTATTTATTGTGTAATCCGCATTCTTTTTTATCGTTTTGTTCCCACCACCAGCGGCCCGCTCTAAAATCTTCTCCGGGTTTAATGGCTCTTGTACAAGGTGCGCAGCCAATACTTACAAAACCCTTGTCGTGTAAAGCATTGTAGGGAATGTTATTTTCACGAATATATTTTTTTACATCCTCTAAAGACCAATTTAATATAGGATGAAATTTTATTATTTGATTTGCTTCATCCCATTCTAAAGCCGGCATGTCATTTCTATTTCCGGACTGATCGGCTCGAATTCCGGTGATCCAAATACTGTTTCCTTTCAAAGCGCGCTTTAAAGGTTCTACTTTACGGATATAACAGCATTCTTTTCTATTTTCGGGTGACGCGTAAAAACTATTGGGCCCTTTTTCGGAAACCAATTTTTCTAAGGCTTGGGTTTGCGGATAAAATACGCTGATCGATTTTTTATATCTTTCTAAAGTACTATTTAAAACAGAATACGTTTCGTTAAACAATCTTCCGGTATCGAGCGTAAATACGTCTATTGGCAAACTATTCGAAAAAATAAAATGTGTTATTACCTGGTCTTCGTAACCGAGGCTTGAAGAGAACACAACTTTTCCGGGAAACGCATTGGCTATTACGCCTAAGGCATTTTCGGGGCTTAAATCCTTTATTAAATCTTGTATTTTATTTATTTCATTCATTTTTTTCCTGTTGTCATGCTGAGGAACGAAGCATCTGTATTTGGGAACAGATCCCTCCCTGCCTCGCCGGCAGGCAGGCTTCGTCGGGATGACTATTCAATTATTTCAGCGCTTGTAATATATCATTTAAAATATCTTCTTTTGTTTCCAAACCAATTGAAATACGAATGAGTCCCGGAGTAATTCCAACTCTTAATCGTTCTTCTTCCGTCAATTTACAATGAGTTGATGATGCGGGATGTGTAACAATGCTTCTTACATCTCCCAAATTTGGCGAGATCTTTATCATTTGTAATTTATCCAGAAATTTTTTTGCCGCTTCGTATCCTCCTTTAACGGTAATAGTAAGAATACCTCCACCTTGTTTCATTTGCTTTTTTGCAATGGTATAATTAGGGTGCGATTTTAAGAATGGGTAGGATACATTTTCCAATTTAGAATTTCCTTCTAAAGATTCTGCAATAAATAAAGCGTTGCTGCAGTGCCTGTCCATACGCACCGCCAGAGTTTCTAAACTTTTGCTTAATACCCAGGCGTTAAACGGGCTCATACTCGGGCCTGTTAATCTTCCGAACAAATAAATGTCGTTTATCAATTCTTTTTTTCCAACCACTACTCCACCTAAAACTCTGCCTTGACCGTCCATATATTTTGTGGCGGAATGAATAACAAGATCTGCTCCGTAATTAATAGGTTGCTGCAAATAAGGAGTAGCAAAACAATTATCAACAATAAACAACAGTTTGTGTTTTTTAGCCACTGTAGCTACTACTTCCAGATCAATTAACTCTATTGCCGGATTGGTTGGCGTTTCCAAATAAATAAAACGAGTTTCAGGCTTAATTAATTTTTCAATTTCTGAAACATTGTTTGTATTAAAATAGGAATGCGAAATATTTAATTTAGGAAAATACTTTGTAAAAATCGCATGCGTTGCACCAAACACGGAAGAGCAGGAAATAAGATGATCGCCCGATTTAAGCAAAGCCATAAATGTGGTGTAAATGGCTGCCATGCCTGATGCAAAGGCCACACCGGCTTCTGCTTTTTCAAGGATAGCGACCTTGTTCACAAATTCATTTACATTGGGATTGGTATAACGCGAATAAATAAAATCGTTTGTTTCGTCGTTAAAAGCCGCACGCATATCTTCAGCGGTATCAAAAACAAAACTGCTGGTTAAATATAAAGGGGCCGAATGCTCATTATTTTCACTGCGCTCCATTTGCGCTCTTATGGCCTGTGTTTCAAAATTTTTGCTTTCCATATTCAATTCACGCTTACTTTATAAGTTATTTTTGCTGTTGGTTCCAATATTTTTGAAACCGAGCAATATTTTTCAACAGATAATTTAGCCGCTCGTTCCGCTTTATCCTGATCAACCTTACCTTTTATTTTAAAATGCAGAACAATATCCCTGAACAGTGAATAATCTTCAATTTTTTCACGCTCACCTTCTACTTCAATTTCAAAGGATTCGATAATTTGTTTTTGCTTTTTTAAAATTAAGATCACATCTATAGCGCTGCATCCTCCTACAGCCGCCAACAGCAATTGCATTGGCCTCATTCCTTTTCCGTGTCCGCCAATATCGGGCGAACCATCCATTAATAAAGAGTTTCCGTCTTCGTTAACGGCCTCCATGTTAAAATCATCGTCTATTCTTTTAATGTTTATTTTCATACGTCGTTAATTTCAATTTTCTATTTGGTTGTCAAAGATAACCAAATTTAAAACTCATTTACGCCATTTACCGTTGTATATTTCATTGTGTACTTTACACCAGGGTTTATGTATTTATATGCGCTGTGACTCATCAAGGCAGCCTCATGAAACCCGCATAGGATCAATTTCAATTTATTTTTATAGGTATTGATATCGCCAATGGCATAAACACCCGGAATATTTGTGCTATAATCTTCCGCATTCACTTCAATGGCATTTTTGTCAATGTTCAGCCCAAATTTTTCTATCGGTCCCAATTTAGGACTCAAACCAAATAAGGGAATTAAATTATCTGTGCCAATTGTTTTTTCCTGTTTTGTTTTCAGATCAACTACAGCAACACTTTTTAAAACTGCATCACCGCTTACTTTTGTTAAGTTGGAGTTCAACAATAAATTTATTTTTCCTTCTTGTGCTAAATTCAAAACTTTATTTACGCTGTCTGGTGAACCTCTAAAAGATTCGCTCCTGTGAACGAGCGTAATTTGTTTTGCAATGTTGGCTAAAAAAATGGTCCAATCAAGTGCGCTGTCTCCACCGCCCGCTATCACAATATTTTTATTGCGATAAGCTTCCGGATCAAGCACCATATAACTTACTCCTTTTCCATTTTCAAATTGATCCAAATTTTCCACTTCGGGTTTGCGCGGCTCAAAACAACCTAAGCCACCGGCTATAACAACTACACTTGCGTTAATTTTTGTACCCATGTTTGTTGTCAAAATAAAATCACGCTCTCCTATTTTTTGCAGAGTTTCAATTCTTTCACCCAATGTATATGTTGGATTAAAAGGCTCGGCCTGCTTTACTAAATTATTTACCAGTTCTTGCGCAAGCACCGTAGGGAATCCCGGAATATCATAGATCGGTTTCTTCGGATAAATTTCGGAAAGTTGCCCTCCAACCTGCGGTAAATAATCAATTAAATGACAGCGCATTTTTAAAAGTCCCGCTTCAAAAATTGCAAAAAGTGCTACCGGCCCTGCGCCTATAATGGCTATATCTGTTGTGATCATAGTTTGTTTTTATTTATTCTCGACTTCTCTCGAACTGACATTTATTTGTTTTTAAAAAAATAATCGTTTTAAGCTTGTAATTATTACAACAACTCCCACCAGGATCATAATGGTTTTGGTTGGAATTTTATTTGCCAAAAAAGCGGCTATTGGTGCGGCAATTATTCCGCCAATAATTAATCCCGCAATAATTGTCCAGTGTGTTAACCCAATAATTGTTACAAACGTTAATGAACTTGCAAGTGAAACAAAAAATTCGGTAAGGTTTACCGAGCCGATGGTATACCGAGCATTTCTTCCACCTGCAATAAGTGTTGAAGACACGATTGGTCCCCAGCCCCCGCCACCAATAGAATCGGCAAAACCTCCAAATAAGGCCAAAGGAAATAAACGTTTAATTCGTTTTCGTATATTATCTTTTTTTAAAGCTTTCATAATAATTACCACGCCTAAAAATAAAGTGTAAGCCGAAATCAAAGGTTTTAAAATATAATTAAAATCTTCGAGTGAAGTTAAAACATAAGCGCCAAGAATTGCCCCAATGACCCCAGGGATCAATAAATTCTTAAACAATTTTGTATTTACATTTCCGAATTTTAAATGCATTAAGCCCGAAACACCACTAGTAAAAATTTCGGATGCATGTACGCTGGCGCTTGAAGCAGCGGGTGGGATTCCGGCTGACAATAAAAAGCTTGTAGCCGTTACCCCGTAGGCCATTCCTAAAGCCCCGTCTATCATTTGCGCCACAAAACCGGCTAAAATAAAATACAAAATAGATGAATCAATATTCTGCGAAATATTTAACGCAATACCACCAATAATTTCAGGCGGCAAATAGTAACAAAATAAATATCCGAAAATTATTAAGGCCGGAACGGCAAGGGCATAAATAATTAAACGTTTACGGCTTATTTTATTGATCCTTCGTGGATCTGCCGCCAACACTGAAGTAATTGAATTTAATTGTTTCACTTTTTCGCTAAAATTTCCCTTTAAGTGCGTTCTTACTTTCGTTAAATTATCAATGGATTCATTTATTTCATTCGGAAAACTTTCTTCCAACGTTTCGCGGATCCTCTTAGCCATGGTTGGTGACTTTCCGTTGGTTGACACAGCAATTTTTACATTTCCTTTCTGAACAATTGAGCCGAGGTAAAAATCACATTGTTCAGGAGTATCGGCAACGTTAGCAATAATTTTACGCTTGGACGCTTCTAATTTGATCGCATTACTCGTTTCTTTATTGTTTACAGCAACAATCACCAGGTCTACATTTTCAAGATCACTATCGTTAAATTCACGCTCCAGAATAATCAAATTAGAATAATTTAATTGAAAAGCTTTTATATCATCGCTTACCTCAGTTGCAACCAATGTTATTTTTGTGGCAGGACTGTTATTTAAAACAGCTGTTACTTTTTCCAGGCCAATCTTTCCACCGCCAACTATTAACACGCGAAAATTTTCGAGTTTAAGAAATACGGGGAATAATTTATTTTCTTGCAATGTTATCATAATTTTATTTTGTGGATAATATTAAAACGGATGACGGAGATGTTGTCCATGGTGATCCCATTCGAAAGTTGCTGCCAAATGTGCATGCTTTGAATTTGATATGTAAAATTTTTATTATGCTCATAATTAATTCCGATATAACTCCGATTTTGATCGAAGTAATTATACACAATTGGTGGACCAGCATTGACCATCACTTCATTTCCCAGTACTAGCCAAAGCGCTTTTTTTTCTCCTTTAAATAGCGGGTATTGCAGATCTAACCTGTACCTGAAACGCCAGTTGAATATATAATCACTAACAGGTATTGAGCCAACAACTTTCTGATTGTACCTTTCTTCGATTCGCACGCGTTGGGTTAATTGAAACTTTCCGATATTATCTGTATAAGCCACTTCCTGCCATGGGCGCCATTCTCCACGAGTTTTCGTGTCGTCTAAAAAGAATCTGAAATGCGCAATACCAAGGGTTAAGTTTATTTTTTGATTCGCTTTATATACTACTCCCGTTCTGATCAAAGCTTGCGATGGATGCTCGTACCAGTTCTTAGTACGAAATTGGATATCAGAATTTATGCCCCATTTTTCATTTAAAGTGATCTGATTATAATATCCGGCCCAAAGCATTTTTGAGTATTGATGCTTTGGAATATCGGTTTGTGATCTCACGAAAGAAATAATTCCTAAACTGAAAATATAGAGTAAGCTATTTTTCATTTAGTTCAAAGCATAATTTATTTCACTTACAAGCGAAGGATAATATTTATGGAACTTCACTACATCACCGATCACGATCACCGCGGGCGATTTAATGTTTTGTTCGCTTACTTCTTCCACAATATTTCCAATGGTTCCAAGTGCCACGTTTTCGGTTGGCAGCGTACCATTTTGAATAACAGCCACCGGTGTATCTTGTTTTCCGTTTGCCTTAAATGTTTCCGCAATTTCTTTTAATTTAGAAAGCCCCATTAAAATAACAACCGTAGCGTTTGTTTTTGCTGCCTCGATAACATCCTGCGATAATTTGCCGGATTGCGTTGTTGCAGTTATCACCCAAAAACTTTCGCTGATGCCACGGTGGGTTACCGGAATGCCGCTTAAGCCCGGAACCCCGATAGAACTTGAAATGCCGGGCACCACAGCTGTTTCAATATTAAAGGCTTCGGCATGTTGAATTTCTTCGCTGCCTCTTCCAAATACAAATGAGTCCCCACCTTTTAAACGCACCACTCTTCCATGAGTGAACGCATATTTTACAATGAGGTCGTTAATTTGTTCCTGGGAATACGTGTGTTTATTTTTTCTTTTGCCTACGTAAATTCTTAAAGCGTCAATTGGAACGTGTTTTAAAATTTCTTTATTTACCAGCGCGTCATATAATACTACATCGGCTTCTCCTAAAGCGTTCACTGCTTTAAGGGTTAATAATTCAGGGTCACCGGGACCG
>JANYBY010000276.1 GCA_025360565.1 Bacteroidota bacterium | reverse complement strand
AAAAAAAAATTATTTATAAATATGAATTAACAAAATTATTACCTCAACAAGCAATAAGCGTTACTACTGATGAACCATATAAAGATGATTATCTTGAAAGTGGAACATGGGATGTTACTAGTGTATGAAGAAATTTCTTTTTAACTCCATTTGTGTCGACATAATAGTAATCATAAATCCGAATAGAGTTTACTTTATAGGAAATGTTGTCAAGAGAATATTTATGTTTGGTGGTGTCCCGGTAACGAGGCTTTTCAAAATAAATTCCGTCGTCGAGATCGAAGTCCTGAGCAGAGAGAAGTCCGACAGTGAGAATTTGAAGTATTAGAAAGCTGAAATATTTCATGTCGTGATGTGTCTGACGGATGTCTGTCCGCCGCAATTGGTACTAACTAGCATATAGGCGCTACAAAGTAGCGGGTATACACCCAAATTTGGGTAGATTGCCGCCATAAAGTGGCTTCTATCCATTCATCTAATTTAACCAATATTTCTCTCAAAATCATATTTTATTGTTCTCCGTAGCAGATTTGGTTAGGGTAATAAAAACCTGAGACAATTTTTTAGGAATGGCAATACTTTTCGCCCGTTGAATTAAACACGTTGAATTTAATATCAAAAAATACTGCGGGCCGAACAAAATTAAGTACAGAACAAGAAAAACCTTGCTATGTTTTGTAGTATTTTTAAAATGAGAGATTAAATGCAGCGGATTAGAACAGATTCCTACCTATTGGCAGGCAAGCTTCAGGTCGATAATTTTTTTGGCTAAGCCTTCAGAATGACGTGAGGGCGGGAGTGAAAGCGAAATGCGCGGCAGGGATTGAAGTGAAAAGCCTGCGAAGTTGTTTGTATTAGTTGAGCCGCTAAATAATTGCGACCGGAGGAAGCACATTATTTAGTGAGCGAAACTTTACAAAACACGAGCAGCTTGGAACGAAAAGCCCGACCCCCTGAAGTGCCCCAGGGGAAAATACGGTTAGGGGCTACTTCAGGGGGTGCCGCCCAATTAGAATAGATTCCTACCTATCGGCAGGCAAGCTTCGGGTCGATAATTTTTTTGGTAAAGCCTTCAGAATAACATGAAGGCGGAGGAAGTGCATATCCCAATAACAATCAATCAATTATATTTTATCCCTTCATAACTCTCGAAAATCAATCCCTAATTTAGTTAACATCTTGTTCATTACTACATAAAGGCTATACATACATTTGATAGACTAAAAAATAAAACACATGAACTACTTAACGCATTATTGGTGGGTGCTCATCCCCATATTATTATTACTTTTTTATAAAGTAATTTTCAGATTATTCGGGGTTATTATAATTCCCGAAGATAAAATTGGTTTGGTTACCAAAAAGTTTGTGCTCTTCGGTAAATCCGAATTGCCTCCGGGCCGCATTATTGCTGTTGAAGGTGAAGCGGGTTTTCAGGCTCAAACATTGGCGCCCGGAATTTATTTTTGGAAATGGATCTGGCAATACGAAATTACCAAACAGGCGTTAACCATTATTCCCCAAGGGAAAATTGGTTTAATAGTTGCGCGCGATGGAAAAGAATTAGAAACCGGACACATTCTTGCGCGTAAAGTGGAGTGTGACGGTTTTCAGGATACGGTTTCTTTTTTAACAAAAGGCGGAAGCAAAGGAAGACAGAGCGCATATATTACCGCCGGTACTTATCGCATAAACACTTTTTTATTCGAAGTTTTTACGGTGGATATGTTTACCATTAACGAAAGCATGGTTGGTATTATTACCACCTTAGATGGTATGCCAATTGAAGAAGGAAGTATTGCGGGGAAGGATGTTGCGGGCCATAATAATTTTCAGGATGCGGATACTTTTTTACGAGCCGGTGGTAATAAAGGTTTACAGCCTCAAACAATTTTAGCGGGTTCTTATTACATCAATCCATGGTTTGTAGGTGTTGAACAAATAAAAATGATGGAGATCCCAATTGGTTATGTTGGCGTGGTAATTAGTTATGTTGGTAAAGAAGGAAAGGATCTTAGTGGTGTTACATTTAAACATGGTAACATAGTTAGCAAAGGCGAAAAAGGTGTTTGGGCCGAGCCATTGGGCCCGGGTAAATATCCAATTAATACTTTTATTATGAAGGTAGAATTGGTTCCTACCACAAACTTAGTTTTAAACTGGGCCAATGCCCGCAGCGAATCACATCAATTAGATAAAAATTTGTCTACCATCACTGTGCGTTCAAAAGATGGTTTCCCTTTTAATTTAGATGTGTCGCAAATTATTCACATTCCAACTACCGAAGCCCCAAAAGTAATTGCTCGCTTTGGAAGCATGATGAATTTAGTTGGTCAAGTATTAGAACCTACAATAGGTAATTATTTTAGAAATTCGGCGCAGGACAGTGACGTTATCGCTTTTTTAAGTACTCGTAAGGAAAGACAAGACGCCGCTAAAAAACGTATTAGCGAAGTGTTAGAGGAATATAATGTAAACGGCGTTGATACTTTGATTGGCGACATAGTGCCGCCTGAAAGTTTAATGAAAACATTAACCGACCGTAAAATTGCCGAAGAACAAAATACAACTTTCGAAACTCAAAAACGCGCTGAGGTTACACGCCAAACGTTAGAAAAAGAAACTGCGGTAGCCGATATGCAAAAAGAAATTGTAAAAGCCGATCAGGGAGTATTGATCGCGGAACGTATAGCAGACGCGGCTGTGAAGAAAGCAACAGGTGAAGCAAGCGGCGTGAAAATATCGTCGGTTGCCGAAGCAGACAGACTAAAAATTATTGCAAATGCCGATGCCGAAAAAACAAAAGTAACAGCCAACGCCGAAGCTGAAAAAATTAAAGCGCTTGCAAATGCCGAAGCCGAAAAAATAAGTGTTACAGGTAATGCCGAGGCGGAGAAAATTTTAGCCATTGGTAAATCAAATGCTACGGCTTATAAATTATCGGTTGAAGCCATGGGTGGCGATAACTTTACCAAATTAAAAGTAACCGAACAAATTGGCAAAGAAAAAATAAAAATTATTCCTGAGATCTTAATTACCGGCGGGGGAGATGGGCAGAATGGCCCTATCAACGGGCTTTTGGGTCTGCAGCTGTTAGATGGCATTATGGAAAGAAACGCAAAGAGAGATGCTTCGACAGGATTAGCCACTGATGGAAAAAAAGATGACGGGAAAAAATAAACCATGATAAAATTCGCTTACACTATTTTTTATGTAAAGGATGTTGTGAAAACAATTTCCTTTTACGAAAAAGCTTTTGGTTTTAAACGAAAATTTATTTCGGAAGGAAATGCGTATGGCGAATTGGATACCGGAGAGACTACACTATCGTTTGCAAATAGTAAACTGGCAAAAAGTAATTTGCCAAAAGGTTTTATTGAAAGTAAAGTAAGCGGTAAACCTTTTGCAATGGAAATTGGTTTAACAACCGATGATGTAGATAAAACAATTAAGGCCGCGATAAAGGCCGGTGCAAAATTGTTTGAAAAACCAAAAACAAAACCATGGGGACAAACCGTTGCTTATGTAAAGGATCCGAATGGTTTTTTAATTGAGATCTGTACCCCCATGGGCTGAGTTGATCTTAAGGCTTAAGTGCGTTTTTTTCTAAGTCTAAGTAAACATTTAGAGCTCAACCCGCAAATCCCAATAGCTATCGGGATGATCGCAAATACTGTTATATAATTTGTTGCAGCGCCTGAGTTATATTTCGTTTGAGTGTTCAACGGTTTTGAAATGTATTGAAAATTTATTAAATTTGAAGTAAACTAAATGTCATGGAAACGGTATTGATTAATGTGGAGAAGAAAGCAGACTTAAGCTTTATTTTAAGTCTCGCAAAAAAACTGGGAATGTCGGCTAAAGCGCTTACGCACTCTCAAGTTGAAGATTGGAAACTGGCCCAGAAAATTGAAGCCGGAATGAAGTCTGCAACCGTAAGTCGTAGTGAGGTAATGAAAGCTTTGGTTAGATGAAGGTTGAGTTTAAAAAATCATTTCTTAAAGAACTAAAGAAACTCAGGAATAAACACCTGAAGGATTCAATTGTAGGTTGCATAACGCAAGCCGAGTCCGCACAAAATGTCAGCCAAATCAAGAACTTAAAAAAATTGTCGGGTTATGATGTCTATTTTCGTATAAGGGTTGGTGATTACCGAATTGGAATAAAAATTGATCACGAAATTGTCTACTTTGTTGTTTTTGAACATAGGAAAGATATTTATAAAGGATTTCCATAAGGTTTGCCGAAATGTGCCGACCGAATGTTTGTCCACTGAAAAAAATTATAAATAATGGCATCAGTATTCTCTCACGCCTTAATGGCAATTACTATCGGAAAAAGCTATTCCTCTAAATTAACTTCCGCCAAATTCTGGATTCTCGGCTCAGTTTGTGCTATTTTGCCGGATGCGGATGTGATCATGTTTAACTTTGTGGATTATGATCATTTTTTGGGGCACCGAGGTTTTTTTCATTCGTTATTTTTCTGTTTGATCGTCGCCATTTTAATTACGGCTGTTTTTTTCAGAAATGAAAAATTGTTTGGACCAAACGGTTTAAAATATTGTTTGTTTTTCTTTTTGTGCGGTGCCTCACATGGTTTGCTGGATATGTTAACCAACGGAGGTTTGGGCGTGGCTATTTTTTCTCCCTTTGATAACCATCGTTATTTTTTTCCGTTTAGGCCAATTAAAGTTTCGCCCTTAAGTATTCAACGGTTTTTTTCGCATTGGGGCTTGGGCATCATTAAAAGCGAACTGATCTGGATCGGTATTCCTTGTTTCGCGTATTTGCTGCTGATGAAGTTTGTAAAGAAGTAAATTCTTATTACTTATATTTGACAATATAAAATTCATTTTTTGAATGAAAACGGCGTTTAATAATTTTGCTGAGAATAAAATTCTCGTTTTCGCTATACTGGTGATCGTTACGACAATTGTTTACTTGAAAAGCTTATTTTTTGGATTTACCCCAATGGATGAACAATGGATGATCGTAAACAATGGTACTTATCTTGAAAATAAACAAAGTTTTTTTGATGCTTTCAGTACGCCTCTAGCGGGCATATATTATCGCCCATTGTTTTTAATGACCATAATATTAGATTATCATTTAGGCAAGCTGTCTCCTTTTATTTATCATTTCACAAATCTGCTTTGGCATTTAGCGGCAATCTTACTTCTCAGAAAGTTTTTATTACTGAACGGCGTCGAAAAAGCTAGCGCGTTTTTCTTGTCCTTAATATTTGCTGTTCATCCCATTACACTTCATGCAGTGGCCTGGGTGCCGGGCAGGAATGACCTGATGCTCTGTGTTTTTGTTTTAGCTTCGTTGATCTGTTTGCATCAACACTTTGTAAAAAGCAAATTAATCGGTTTAATTGCTCATTTATTATTATTTATTTGCGCACTCCTTACGAAGGAAAACGCGATCGTACTTCCGTTGGTTTATTTGGTTTACTGCAGTATAAATAAAGTAAGTAAAAGATCTATTTTTATATATTTAATTTTTTGGGCAGCCATTTCTCTTTGCTGGATCTTTTTAAGAATGAAGATCGCCGATCAATTACCAATTGGCAACGGAACATTTATCGGCAATATAATTTCTTTTGCAAAGGGAATCCTGCTCTATCTCGGAAAAGATATTTTTCCGGTTCATTTATCGGTTTTTCCTACGGTAACAAATACGCCTATTTTTTCCGGTGTAATTGTAATTATTTTAATTTTAACTTTTTGGTTTAAACCCGGCTTAAAGAATAAGAATACAGCGTACTTCGGCTTATTGCTGTTTTTCTTTTTATTGCTAATTCCGGTTTGGTACGGGGCCTCAAAAGGTATAGGCGAACAATTTGAACATAGGGGCTACACTTCTTTAGCGGGATTATTATTATTTATTTCTCAAATAAAAATTGATTTTAAGAGGAGAATCGTCGAAATTATTTTCACAAGCATAATCATATTATTAAGCGTAAAAACATTTTCACGAATGGATGTGTATAAGGACAAAACCGCTTTTTTAATAGAAGGAATAAAAGGTAATCCGGATTATTATTTTTTCAAGCTTCAATATGCCGATCTGCTTTACGCGAAGGCCAATTACAAAGAAGCAATTCCCTACTACACAAAAGCGCTTGAGTTAAGGCCGGATAAAATTGGGATCTACAACAACCGCGGCAGTTCTTATTTTTATTTGGGAATGTTTAACGAAGCGATCTATGATTTTACCATGTCGATCGAGAAAGCGCCATTTAAGAAAGAATATTATTTGAACCGCTGCGCCGCTTATAATAAAATTGGCGATGTAAAAAACGCCATGAAAGACCTGAATTTTTTGATGGAATGTTGCGCGAATTCAGTGCCGGAAGCCCTTGCTTTGGAAATAAAACAAAAATGGGATGCGCTAAATAATTCGCAGGTTAACAAATAATTTTGCTAATAAATGTTTAGACTTTTATTTCTTATTTCAATTTTACCCTTGTTCGTTTCGGCACAAACAATATTTACGCTTTCAAAAGCTGAACAAGCAAAAGTTTATTGCCTGGTGATAGCGGAATATGTAAAAGCAGTAAATAAAAATGAGAAATTCAGTTACGATACCTTATACATAGGGAACCACGATGAGTTCCCGGAAATAAAATTACCGGAGACAATTCAGAAGAAAAGGATCATCCTGCACACTTACCATGAAGGTGAAAAAGAGCCGCAAAACAAAAGATCATCCTCTTTTATAAATATAATGGACATTGACAAATGAAAAAATGGAACTTATGATCGTTACCTTTCGCAACGGTTATCACCCGCAACATAATTGTTATGTGGACTTAAAATATGATGCTATGAAAAAGGAATTTGAATTAGAAAAGGAAGTAAGGTTTGAATACTCTTATCCTAAGCAAAAATAATTATGGCTCTACCAACTCCCGCCCGAACCGCCCCCGCCTGAGCTGCCTCCGCCAAAACCTCCAAAGCCACCTCCTCCTCCGCCACCGCCACCAAAACCACCACCGCCAAAACCCCCGCCCCAAAACATAGTTCGGCCGGTGCTTGAAAAAGTTGAGCCACCCCTTAATTTACTGATAATAACAAACCCGAAAATAATAAGGAAAAGTATTATAGGTAAAAGGCTGTCTGATCTTTTTTTGGTGTAATTTTTTACATCTATCTCGCCCTTGGCAAGCTGCATTAATTTATCGGTAGTTTTATTTAAGGCCGCAAAATTTTGTCCGCTCTTTAGATCGGGATACAGTTCTTCTTCACGAATGCGTTTGGTGGCCAGATCAGGAATGGCTCCTTCGAGTCCGTAACCAATGGCAATAAAATCGTGTCCGCCTTTTTTTTGATTTAACTGCAACAAAATGGCAATGCCGTTATTGGAACCTTTTTTGCCAATGCCCCATTCGTTAATGATTCGTGTAGCATAATCGGCCGGCTCAATCTCGTTAAGATCATCCACAATTACAATACAAATTTGGTTAGAGGTTTCGTTGCTGAATTGCTCCAGCTTTTGTTCCATTTGTGCCGCTTCGCCCGAGTTTAAAAAATCAGGAAAATTAACGGAGAGATTGTTATAGAGTTTTGGCGGATTAGGGCGCGGTGCTATTTGTGCGAACGCATTCGTGCAAAAAAATAAGAGGAATAAATAAATTAGTTTACTCATCTTAAAAAGATATAGCGTTACTTAATTCATTTGTATCATTTTCACTTCTCGGAAAATATTTTCCCAATTGCTCACCGCATTCTAAAATACAATCGGCCAGGGCAATTGCTTTTTTATTTTCTTTAAATTGCCCGAGAAGCTTATCAACAACACTTTGCCAAAATTGGTCGCCGAGTTTTTGATGGATGCCTTCGTCGCCAACCACTGCTATTTTTTTGCTTAAGGCTGCAATATAGATCAATACACCGTTGCGCTCTTTGGTTTGGTGCATTTTTAATTTAACGAATACTTTTTCGGCGCATTTTATTTCGCTGCCATAACAAAAATTAGCAATGTGTAAACGGATCTCGCCTGAAGTTTTAAGCTCAGCGGCCGCAATGGCGTTTACCAGCAGTTGTTGTTCATCTTTGGTAAAAAAGTTACCCGCGGTTGCCATTATTTGCTGGAAAAATTAAAATTCAACTTTCGGTGCTTTTTCCGAACCGGCGCTTTCTTTAAACGGTTCGCGTTTGGCGAATGTTTCCTTATTTAAAAACATGCTGTTAAAAAATCCGCGAATGTGTGAATTAAAATCTTTAACCGATTCGTTATAATTTTTACGCGCTACGGCAATTCTGTTTTCAGTACCTTCTAATTGAGTTTGCAGATCGCTGAAATTTTGTGTTGAACGAATTTGGGGATAAGCCTCAAATGCTAAATTAATGGCAGTATTTATTTTTTTGCCCATTAATTCCATGTCCTCAGGTGTTTTAGCCGCAACAATTCCGGCACGGGCTTCGGTAACCTGCGTTAAAATTCCTTTTTCGTTAGCGGCCGCGCCTTTAACGGTTGCAACTAATTGAGGAATGAGATCTGCCCTGCGTTGATAGGTGGCGCCAACATTGCCCCAGGACTCATCTACTTTTTCTTGCAAATTAACAGCGGTGTTGTACGAACCCCTGTACATCATAAAAATAATGAGTATAAATAGGGCAACGCTTCCAATTATTAAACCTTTTTTCATTTTATATATATTTATTGTTTTGTAAAGATAAGCGTTAAACCGGATGTGATGGATGACATAACTAAAATTAACGTTCTTTTAAAAAATCATTGTATTTGCGTAAATTTAAAACATGATACATGTAATATTTAAGAAGACGTTTAAGGTTACAAATTACTTTATTCTTTTAACTGCAACTTTATTGTTGGGCTGTAAGGAAGAAAAGAAGCTTACGCCCGGCCAAGGGTACATTCAGGTTACAGGCGGAAAAGTGTGGTATAATGTTGTAGGAAGCGGAACTAAAACGCCTATTTTGTTGCTGCATGGGGGTCCGGGAGTGCCAAGCTATTATTTAAATCCTTTAAAAGAATTGGCTAACGAACGACCCGTAATATTTTTAGATCAGTTGGGCTGTGGCAGATCGGATAAAATTCTTGATACAAGTTTACTCACTACCGAAAATTTTGTGGAACAACTGAATCAGTTTAAAAACGCTTTGGGTTTAAACGAATATTATTTGTATGGCCAATCCTGGGGCACTATGCTTGGTACCGATTATTATTTAAAGTATCCGCAAGGCATAAAAGCCATTATTCTCAGTAGCCCCGCAATAAGTATTTCAATGTGGTTAAAAGATGCGGATACATTGATCTCCACTTTGCACGATACCATTCAGCGTGCCATTATAACAAACGAAAAAAACAAAACGTTTACCGCGCCCGAGTACCAAAAGGCCGTGCAAGTTTACTACGAACATTTTTTGGCGAGAAAATTACCTTGGTCGACCGATATTGACAGCGCGTTTTCGCAAATGGGTAAAAATGTATACGAATATATGGGCGGGCCGAGTGAATTTACCATGATAGGTCCTTTAAAAGATTACGACCGAACCAACAGGTTGGGCGAAATAAAAGTGCCAACGCTTTTTATAACAGGCGAGTTTGATGAGGCCAGGCCCGCAACGGTAAAGTATTATACTAGCCTTGTGCCCGGCGCAAAGTACGCTGAGATAAAGGACGCAGGTCACATGACCATGCAGGATAATGCTCTTCAAAACATAAAGGTGATCCGCGATTTTTTGGCTGGGATAGAGGCTAAATAAACAAGGTTTTTTACTTACCGGCTCTTGGTTATAATTTTATTTTTAAAGCTGTTTTATTATTCCCAAAATAAATTATATTTGATTTGGGCTAAGAAATTTTAAAAAATACGCATTTAAAACATTTGTTATGCAAACAATTAAAAAACTTTCTGTATTAATTTTAATGTGTTTTTTCATTTTCGCGAAGGCTCAGAATGCTCCTCCTAAAAATTACAGTCTGCAGCAATGCATTGATTATGCTTTAAAGAATAATGAGAATATTAAAACCGCTAATTTTAATATAGAGTATATGCGTCAGTTTAAAAAGGCGGCTACCGAAATTCCAAAGACCACGGTAGTATATACACAAGGGCAGTTTAACAGTATTTATAAGTATGATAATAATATTACTGTGGCCCAGGCAATTCCAAATCCTCTTGTATTTACAAGTCACAACTCGCTTGCCAAAGCGCAAATAAAGGGCAGTGAATATAAATATGAAGCAACCAAGGCAGATCTCATCTATCAGGTTAAGGTAAGTTATTACTCCTTGCTTTATTTCAACGCGGTGCACGAGGTATTGTTAAGGGAAGACAGTATTTATGAAAGTTTTTCGAAGGCTGTTGCCGCAAAATACAGCGGAGGAGAAGGATCTCTACTTGAAAATACAACAGCCGAAACGCAGGTAATGGAAACAAAGAACGATGTAACCGAAAGTGAGGAGGATATAAATAATTTTCAAATCCAGCTGCAAACATTAATGAATATAAATACAGATGTGGATGCTGTGAATTCGGATTTTGACAAGGATTATTTAACTGTAAATATTACAAACGATTCAATTTCTGAGCATCCCTTATTAAAACACCTTCAACAACAGATAAGAGTGAACGAAAAAACAAAATCGCTCGAGATTGCAAAAATTTTACCTGATTTTATGGGAGGCTATTTTAACCAATCTATTTATGGCCCGGCAAATATTTTTGGTTCCGATTATTTTTTAACGACCAAGAACAGGCTGCAGGGATTTATTGTTGGGGTTACTTTGCCATTATGGTTTTACCCGCAAAAATCTAAAATAAAAGCGGCCGAAATAAATACCAAACTGGCTGAATCGGATTTTAATTATAACGCAACCATGCTTACGGGGCAATATAAACAAGCGGTTACCATTTATCTTAAGTACCGTAACAGTATTAATTATTATAAAACCAATGTGCTTGGTAAATTAGAAGTGATCTTTGACCAGGCTTTAAAATCCTATAATTCAAAAGCTATTAGTTATATAGAATATTTACAGGTTGTTAGCCACGCTTTATCCATTAAAAGAAATTATTTAAATGTGATACACCAAAATAATTTAAACGCGTTGAAGATAGAATACTTATTGACCAAGTAATAAAAGTTCGAAAATTATATTATCGAAAGTTTTCCGATCTATATTTTGTTTAGCGTTACCACCACTTTTTGAATTTAAAATAAATGGCCATTCCCAGCATCATTGCTCCCATTACAATATATACAACGTAGCCTGAAAATTGCCATTTAAACTCCGGCATGTGATCATTAAAATTCATACCATAAATACCTGCAATAAAAGTTACAGGAATAAAAATGGCCGAAATGGTGGTTAAGGTTTTCATTACCTCATTCATTTTATTTGTGTTATTTGAAAGGTAAACATCCATAATGCCGGATAAAGAATCACGATATTGCTCAACAGTATCGTTCACCTTTTGAATATGATCATGCACATCGCGCAAGTAAATGGTATTTGTTTCGCTAATCAATTCTGTTTCGCTTCTCATCATATTAAATACCATTTCTCGTACAGGCACCATGATCTTTTTAACCAGTTGAGTTTCTTTTTTGAGATCATGGATCTGGATCATTAAATTTTTAGTGGGGTGGTAAAGCACTTCGTCATCAAGCAACTCGATCTTTTCTCCAAGCTTTTCTAACACCACAAAATACTGATCAATAACAGCATCAACCAAGGCATACGCCATATAATCGGCTCCCATTTTCCGGATGCGCCCTTTACTTTCGCGCAGTCGGTTACGAACAGGGTCAAAGGCATCGCCGCCATGAACTTCCTGAAAAGTTAAAACTGTATCTTCAAAAAGTAAAATGCTTAAATGTTCCGATTGAACCTGCTTGTCGAAATAAAGCATTTTTAAAATAGAAACTACATAACGTGAGTACTCTTCGAATTTTGGACGGGAATCAATATGGGTTATATCTTCTTGGGTAAGAGGATGAATATGAAACCATTTTCCGAAACTTTCTATTACTTCGTGTAAATGAATACCATCAATGTTGATCCATTTCATCAGTTCGGGCTTAAAGGCCTTTTTGCATTCACTTACAGCATAAAAATCGTCTTCAAAATATTCGGTATCGTTATACTGAATAAGAGTTATCTTAACTTTTTCGGTAGGGGCATTTGTAGAGGTAAATAATTCGCCGGAATCGGCACCAACATTATGCTTTTGTTTTTTGTTCGACCTGCCGGATAATTTTCTTAGTCCTTTTACAAATATTTCGTTTCTTATAAGCATTTAAACATACGAAGATATAATTTTTTTGAAAAGAAAAAAGGCCTTATCGATTCTAATTCATCATTATTTTTTTCATTACCGTTCGGCTTTTATTTAAATAACATTTTAAATAATAAACCCCGGCATCTAGTGGGCCTGTAACAACCGTTATGGCATGGGTATCGTCTCTTACATACGGCACGTAATAACTTCTGCCTAAAATATCAGTCAACTCAAGATCCATATTAAAAATTTGTTCGGCCGATTCGAGTTTTATTTTTGAAGCAAGCTGATCGATGGTGGCTTTTATTTGTTTGGATTTATCTTCCATGTCAATTTTAATGATCTTTAAAGTAGTTTGTTTACCGTTTAGATCTATACAAGTTAATTTGTAATGATTAACCCCGCCGCTTGCTGTAATATCAATAGATTCATATTTTTTAATGAGCAAACCGTTTTGCCTTCCGGAAACGTTGGCCACAACATACCAGTTAACAGCATCAATTGAACGGTAAACAATAAATTCCTTATTATTTTTTTCGGTTGAAATTAGCCAAGTTAAAACTACTTTTTCGGATTTAATAGTTGCAGTAAATTCTAAGAGTTGTATCGTACCTACGTTTTTTAGCGAATCATTTTGAGCAATTAAAAAATTGCAAAAAAGAAAAAAAGAAAAAATTAATATAGTGCGCATTAGGCTCATTCACCCAAATTTAAACAAAATACCTTTGCGATAAAACTAAAAAAAATTTAAAGAAGCGAAATTTTACTGATGTTCAATTCTTTCGTACTGGCAGGTAACCGGAAGTTTATCGTAAACATAATCATCGGCCGGATAGGCCTCATTATCGTGGCCAGCTTTTGCAATTGCCTTTAATAGCTCGTCAACACTTGTAATTACAGTATCAATTTTACACGAAAGCAATTTTGAGTTAACATTCCAGTCCTGATTTGTAACACCTTTTAATTTAGCTGCATTCTCAATCCGGGCTTTGCATTTTTCGCAATTACCGTAAACGTGCAGCGCTTTATCAACCACAGATTTAGGCGCGTCGTTACAGGCGTAAATAAATACAAAGGTGAATATGATCAGTAAATAGGCTTTCTTCATAAATCAAGAGCTTTAAACTCGTACCGCAAATTTGCGAAATGTTTTAGAATTAAAGGCAAAACATGTCGTAAATTTTTTTCGGCCTTTAAACTATCGTGAAATAAAACAATACTGCCGCTTTTTGTGTTGTTTATTACGTTGTTAAGACAGCTTTTTTCGCTTATTTTTTCGTAATCGTAACTGATCACATCCCAAAAAACAATTTTAAAGCCT
>JANYBY010000268.1 GCA_025360565.1 Bacteroidota bacterium | reverse complement strand
TTATTCATACCTGTTACGTAAATGGTATACGTTGTAGTTACAGTAGGCGTAACAACAAAAGTTGGTGTTAAAGAAACTATACCACCTGGGTTTATTGAAAAAGTAGGGTTAGTTAAATTAGATTGATTATTGGCAACAATTGTAGCACTTTTGCCTGCGCAAATATTACTGCTGTTCACAAGCAATCCACAATTGGTTGAACCTGTTCCGGCAACCTGAGTAAAAATAATATTTTGAGTGATGTTGGCAAAGTTGGTAATTAAAACCATGTAATACTGACCCGCAACACCAAAGGGAATGGTAAGGGTTTCGGTCCAGTTTGGAGAATAACTGCAATCAACCACATTGGGCGCGGTTAAACTATTGCAACAACCTGCAAGCGTATTAAAAGGTCCCCAGCAGCAAAAATCAACGTCACCGCCCGGTTGTAAATTAATTAACTGGCCTTGTATTGAAATGATCAAATTACCAGTTTGACTAACTTGTAAATAATACCATGCCGGATTTGGCTCAGACCCTAAACAATCGTAATCAGGCCCAATTTGTGCGGGAGGCCCGTTAACCGTTGCAGGAAAGGTAACTCCGCCAACACCGCCCGTACAAAAAGGTAAAGCGGTTTGACAAGATGTTTGAGCGTTTATAATAAAACCTGCTAAAACAAGTAGGGTTAGTAATATTTTTTTCATATGGCTTTTATTTTAATTGATGGACTAAATTTTTACTATTTAGTGTATTTTATAAAGTTAAGTGTTATATCTCAAATCTACAAAAACCTTACCGAAAACTGTTAAGAATCGAGTTACAAAAAATAAACACTTTGCGTGTATTAGATAAAAGTCAATATTAACTGGACGAAATTGCCGTTCGGGAGTAAAATAACCCCTTTTTAGCCAAAAAACATAAAAATAAATAAATATTTATTTAAAAACTCTAATTTCACTAAAACTAATTTTTAATCCAAAAATGAAAAAAATAGCCTGTATTTTATTTTCTGTTTGTTTGACTGCGTCATTTTCACAAACTACCGAAACAGTACAAATTAAAACAACTCCAAAATCGGTAATTTTATATTTAGATGGCGCTGAAATATATCAGTCAAAAGCGGTAAATCTAAACCCCGGCCGTACGGTTTTGGTATTTACAGGGTTGTCTCCAAAACTAATTTCAAAAAGTATACAGGTTAATGTTAATCCGGATGTGATGATCTTATCGGTTTCGGATAAAATAAATTTTTTAAGTGAGCGAAAAGAAACGCCTCGTTTAAAACAAATAAAAGATTCGATTGAAAGTTTAAGCGATGTGATCACGCAAATGAGTTGGCAGATAGACGCGTTTAATCAGGAAAAAGGAATGTTAGCTAAAAACGAATCAATTGGCGGGCACGATAAAGGCGTTAACATTGCGGATCTTAAACTGGCTGCCGATTTTTACAGAGTCAGATTAAAAGATATTAATACCGAATTATTCGCTTTGCAAAAAAAACGAGATAAAAATAACCAGGCACTTTCAAAATTAAATCAGCAGTTAATTGAAAATGGCGATACCGAACAGCCAACCGCGGAAATTTCGGTACTCGTTAGTTCAACAAATAAAACAAGTACCAATGTTGACCTGAAATATGTGGTAAAAGAAAGCGGGTGGACACCAAGTTACGATCTGAGCTCGGATGATGTGAACAAGCCCATAGAATTAAAATACCGCGCAAAAGTTTATAATAACAGTGGTGTTGATTGGAATGATGTGAAAATAAAATTATCCACTTCCGATCCTATGCAAAGCGCTTCCAAACCCGAAATTTTACCTTGGTATTTAAATTTTTCGCAGCCAATAGTTTATAATAATTTTAGTAACGCCTACGGTGGCAATAATAACGATAATAATAATTTTAGAGGGCTTCAGCAAAATGCCCCAACTGTAGCACAATCTCAAACTTTATATGATATGGAGGTTGTAAATAAAAAAGGAAAAAAGGATGAAGTGCAAAAGCAGATCCAGTATGAAGAAGTTCAGGTTTCTGAATTAAGCGCCGAGTTTGATATTAAGCAAACGTATTCTGTCCCATCCGACGCCAAACCTTATTTAGTAGATGTTATTACGTATAATCTCAACGCGACCTTTCAATATTATTCTGTTCCAAAAATTGAGAAAGAAGCGTTTATGCTTGCGCGTATAAC
>JANYBY010000230.1 GCA_025360565.1 Bacteroidota bacterium | reverse complement strand
GTTGGGATTTTGGAACTCAAAACTGTCTAAGCCGACAAAACTTTATTAGTAGCTTAAAGGTACTCTTTTTTTGCGGCAAAAGAAACGGGCGTCAGCCCGGCAACTTGTCCCTGCCACAAAAAAACTTGGGAAAACCCCAATTGCGCCACGACCCGTGTTATGTGCAGTTATTATGTCAATACGATATTGTATAAATTAAAGTGTCTGCCTTTTGAACGCTTAGCTCTTCCTTATGTCCGAATTGAGCAGTGAAAGGAGAACTTATCGGATCATTAGAATCAAAGATGTCCCAAGAAATTGTGAAAGGCCTAATGCTATAAACATGATATACACCAGTGAAAGAAATAAATGGTCCGCTTAATGATGAGGGACTACTACCTGGAGAAAAAAAGCCATTATTAAGTACTTTTCCGCAAATATATTTTGTTGAAGAGGAAGTTTTCTCAAATTTAATTTTAATATAACTAATATAAGGGGTAAGCACTAGGGTCACCGCAGTTCTTCCATGTTTTAATACATTTGTATTTTGTTGTCCGTCTTGAAACCAAAGGTAATTGTCCTTTTGGGCTAAATATAAATAGGTTGAGAATGGAACCTTGAAATACTTAATATGGAACTCACCGTTAGCGTCTGTCGTAGCACTGTCAATTGCGTGAACTCTGTAATTTGGCATTTTAACCATTTTTTCACGAACTAAATATATTTTTGCATTTTCTACTGAATTCTCAGTCCCTAATTCAATAACTGTCCCGCGAACATAGTCAACCCCTTTTCTACACGTCGAAAAAAGTAGTAAAATCGAAAATATGAGAAGAAGTCGATTCATAATTGCACATAACTAACTGCTAACCGCATAAGCAAACGATTACATTCAAAATTAAACTTTTATTTAGTAAAACAAAAAAGGCCCCGTTCTTACCGGAGCCTTTCCTTTTATTTAAAAATAGTATTATCTAATGATCTTTTTAGTTACCCTGTTATTATCCGTAGTAACCGTAACAAACAATAACTGATTGTTAATATTACTTAGATCAATTTTTACTGTTTCGGTCATTGCGGCTGATACTTTTTTATCGGCAATAATTTTTTCGCCTAAAATATTCATTACCGAAATTGTTGCATCAGTTGGTATTGCAAAATTTAAATTTACGTTAGCACCGGCTTTATCCTGTGCTATCAAAATTGAATTGTTTTGTGCAGTTTGGCTCTTAACATCAACCGGCTGTGCTGCATTTGAACAAACAGTTAATTCAAATCTAACAGCTTTAGTTGTATCGTTAATGTTACAAATGTATGGGCCGCTTCTTAGATCGTGGGTAATGTTTAATAATTTATCTTTTAAGGTTACGCAAACATTTGCATCTAACGCTTGAAGATTGACTGGAGAAATGGTGTGCGTGCCGCTGTAATATGTTTTTGCCAAAATTGGAATAACAGCGCTTTGGCCCGGCATTTCAGGAATACTGTTGATCGAATAATCATCGCTACCTAAACGGCTTGAGATACTTGTTCTTGACAACCATTGACCTGGGTAACCCGCGTAGCCCGGCGAAGAGAACATTTTATAGGCGTCAAATTCTTTATCAAATGCCATACTACAAGCAGGGTGGAAACGGATAGCAGTTTCATCGTAATCATTTGAACTGTTCAATCTTAAATAAATAACATTTCCGGGGCTGTTTGCCTGGCTGCTTCTTAATAAAGGATTTGCAGCTGTGTTATTTGAAACTTTATGTGATTCGGCAAACGTTAAGTTTGTATTTGAAGGCGTGTGCATATAAAAACCTTGACCCATTGGAATTATTTTGTTGGCCGATGTAACACCACCAGGAACAGAAACGCTTGCAACATAAGAAGTGGTCATTCCCAGATCGGCATTGTAAATATAAATTCCATTATCTACCGCGGGATTAGAAGCCGCAACAGATTCCCAGTTTATTGGTGAAGCATAAGGATTAGAAACTAAATTAAACCCAAGGTTCGTTCCTGTTGGAGATGCTGCTGTAATTGCAACAGTAACATTACCGGTTACCGGAGGCCCGTTCACATTATAAGTTATATTACCCGTAGCGCCCAAGCCTGTACCCAGATATAACCAATATCCCTGCCCTGGTGTTATTGCAGATCCAACCACAATGGTTGTATCGTATCCATATGCATCAGATTCTATCCACCCCTGAACCGATTCAAAATAAAAACCGCCGGCTGAAGTTACGCCTGTGGTAGAACCCTCAATGGTCATAGGAATTTGCCCATACCAGTTATTAAATGTTTGTCCGCTAATACCGCTAACTCCTAAAACAGCCCAATCTGTAGTTCCGCCCGGGGCAAATGTTTGTACAGTAAGGTTACCTGATGTAGTACCGCCACCAGATATTTGCGCAAGTCTGGCTTTTAAAGCTGCCGTTGAACGTAAAGTAAGATTTGTACAAACTAAATTTGCGGCACTGCTAATTTTTACCGAATCAAGTAATTCTGTAGCGTGGCCGAATGATTTATTGCCGGTACCTGTAAGTACCAAAGCGTTTATGGTAGTTGACGCCGCGCTTCCTGCAATGGATTGTGCAACAGCGCTGCTCATAAATATAACTCCTGTATTTGGATTAAATGTACCGCTATGCGATAAAGTACCACTCATATCAATTTGTGAACTTCCGGAATTATTTAAGGTGCCGCCAACCGGAATGTTTATGTGATCAAAATAAGCTCTTGTAGCAGCCGTACTCCCTGAGGTTAGGGTTACGTTTGAACAAAAATTAACTGTAGAACTACCAGCAGTAAAACCACCAATATTGGTATTAGTCCAGCTGTTCCTGATATTTATCTGGCCTGTCATGTTTAATGTACCTGCAGTATTTACAACAACATTACCCAAAGGGTTCCTGTTAATAGCACCTGTACCGGCAATTGTAATAGGCCCAGCGCCGCTTAAAGTAAAAATACCTGTATTATTTACCGGTACTGTTGTACTATGTGAGCCAAGGATATTTAAAAAACTTGTGATATTTATATTACCCTGATAACTGATAAGTTTGTTTGAACCCGCAAGAGTTAAGGTACTTGCTGTAGACTGATTGCCAAAATCCATATTTCTTTGTAAGGTACCTGAAGGAGGTGTTGGAATATTAATATTAAGCTCGTTAAAGGTGAATGGGCCCGAAATTACATTTGTTCCCGCTGCACTAACGTACATAAAAACTATGCCTCCGTTATGCGTAAAAGTACCGCCTGTTTTAGTCATTGTTCCCGAAATACCCAACTGGTCTGATGAAGAAATAAATGTTCCTCCACCTTGTGTATAATTAAACAGGTTCATTGCATTACCTTGTAGATCAATTATGCCAGAATACGCAGGATCAATGGTAATACTGTTAGGATTTACAACTACATCCACACTACAGTTAGAAATTGAAGTAGCATCGAAAATAACGTCGTCCCCGTCAACAGGCACACCCAAATCCCAATTAAGAGAAGTTGACCATAAATTGTCTCCTCCCAAACCTGTCCATGTAATTTGACTTTTACTTGTAAACACGATTGTAACAAATAAAATAAATAATAGTTTTTTCATATAAATGTATTTAAGTGGTATATATTTTTGTTAGGCTGATTATTCTTATATAAATAATACGACTAAATTACATAAAAGGTTTGCTCGGCGCAATAAATTTTTAAAGAAAACCTTACATATTTGTCGATTTTTAAAGCTTTTAGTCTTAATTCGGCAATCTAAATTATTTAAATGCTTGCTTCCTGTTTATAATTAGACGTTCATATTCTGGTTTGGTTGCCCGGTAAGGCCATATTGCTTTAAATTTAACAGTCGCAGGCCACAATTTACCACTTATAAAAGTGTTGCCTTTTCTTTGGCTAATTATTGTAAATTTGCCGCTAATATGAGTAAAATAAAGATTTTCATTTTTTTATTTTTAGTAAGTGCTTTTTGTTTTTCGCAAACAACCGGAAGTTTAAAGGGCATTTTGCGCGACAAATCTAACGGCGAACCGGTACCTTTTACCAATGTTTATTTTAAAGGCACCTCTATTGGAGCAAGTACCGACCTTAACGGCCTATTTAGCATTACCCGAATACCACCCGGAAAATACACACTTTTAGTTACCAGTTTTGAATACGATACCATACAGGAAACAATTGAAATAAAAGCGGGAGACGTTATAAATAAAAAATTCTTTGCCACAAAAGGCGGAGTAAAAAAGTTGGATGAGATTGAGGTTTCAACCACTTCGGTTGAAAAATTGGAGAACACTACCGTAGCCGTTCAAAAGATAGACCCCATTATGATCAGCAAATTACCAAGTGTTGGCGAACCTGATATTGCCCAGTATTTACAAGTGCTTCCGGGGGTTGTGTTTACCGGCGACCAAGGCGGACAACTTTATATACGTGGCGGTTTACCGGTGCAGAACAAGGTTTTGCTCGATGGTTTAATTGTTTACAACCCATTTCACTCCATTGGTTTGTTTTCGGTTTTTGATAATGATATTATGAAGAATGCGAACGTTTACAGTGCCGGATTTGGCGCAGAGTACGGCGGACGTACTTCTTCCATCATGGATATTACAACAAGGGACGGAAATAAAAGAAGAACATCCGGAAAAATTTCGGCTTCTACCTTTGGGGCAAAATTCAGTTTAGAGGGTCCGCTTGTAAAACTAAAAGAGGATGGCAACACCAGTGTATCTTATTTAGTTTCGGCCAAACATTCGTATTTACCGCAAACCTCAAAACTGCTTTACAGTTATGCCAACCCAAACGGTTTACCTTTTAATTATACTGACGTTTACGGAAAAGTTGCCGTAAACTCAACTAACGGAAGTAAATTTTCGGTGTTTGGATTTAGCTTTAATGATAAGGTTAATTACAGCGATATTGCTTCGTTTGCCTGGTCAAATATTGGCGCAGGTTCAAATTTTGTTTTGGTACCCGTGGGAAGCAATTTAATGATCGAAGGTGTTTTCGCGTTTTCGCAATACAAGATCAATTTCTTAAATCCTTCTTTAGAAACAGATTCAAAGAACAGTACAGTAAAAAGCGTGAACACCGGTTTTAACTTTGTAAAATTTATTGGCCGGCAGGAATTGCGTTATGGTTTTGAAGGCATTATTACTACTTCCAATTTCGAATTGCAAAATCCTTATTACGCCACCATCTCGTTAGGCCGCTCTACCATTGATGCAGCAGGTTTTATTAAATATAAATTTGTAGATAAAGGCAAACGCCTTGTATTTGAACCCAGTTTTCGTTTACAAAATTACGCAACACTCGGTGTAGTTTCGCCCGAGCCAAGAGCTTCCTTAAAAATAAATATTACAAAAAAGATACGGTTTAAAGGGGCCGGCGGCCTATACAGCCAATCGATGATGAGCGCAAGCAGCGATCGGGATGTTGTAAATCTTTTTTATGGTTTTATAAACGCCCCTGCAAACGAAGATATTTCGAAAACCTATCTTGATAATAAGGCACAGGTGCAAACCGTTAGTTCGTCGGTTCAAAAAGCTACGCATATAGTTGGGGGATTTGAATTTGATTTTTTAAAATATTTTGAATTGAACGTAGAGGTGTATCAAAAATTCTTTAATCAAATTATAAATACTAATAGGGATAAAATATTTGACGATAACGCGGTAAACGATTACAGGCCTGATGAATATAAGAAGAATTTTATCATTGAACAGGGCCGTGCCAGGGGGTTTGATGTTGTTTTAAAATACGACCGAAAAAGATTTTATTTTTGGGCGGTGTATTCCTTAACCTTTAACGACCGCTGGGCGGGCAACAATAATTCAGGCGTGGTTTTAAATTATCCGCCAACGTTTGACAGGCGACACAATGTAAACCTTGTTACATCTTATGCATTCGGCAAAAAGAAAAATTACGAATTTAATGTAAGGTGGAACCTTGGCACAGGTTTTCCATTCACTCAAACTCAGGGCTTTATTAATCAGATCAACCCTCAGGGAAATGTTAATTATAATTTTAATACTGCCAACGGTAATTTAAATTATATCCCCTCCACACTAAACGGCGGCAGATTGCCTGATTACCATAGGTTAGATATTGGTATAAAATATAAATACCGGTATAGCGAAAAAATACTTTTTGAAGTGAACGCCGGTGCCACAAATATTTATAACCGCCAAAATATTTTTTATGTTGATAGGTTTACCTTTAAACGCATAAACCAATTACCAATTATGCCTAACGTTAATTTGAGTTTAACGTTTTAATTCCACATCCAATTTTATCGATTATTATTAATTTTAATGTTAATGAATTATTGGTATAATTTTGTGTAAATTCGTGTAATTAGTGTCTTCCAAATGACCTTAAAAATATATACTAAAACCGGTGATAAAGGCCAAACTTCACTGATCGGTGGAACCAGGCTTCCAAAACATCACATCCGCATTGACGCATACGGAACGGTAGACGAATTAAATTCGCACATTGGTTTATTGCGCGATGTAATGAGTGATAAAGAAAAAATTGCACTGCTCATTCATATTCAGGATCGGTTATTTACCATGGGCTCGCACCTGGCGGCCGATCCCGAAAAAAGTAAAATGAAACTGCCCGATCTTTCTGAAGAAGATATTGTTACACTCGAACATGCGATCGATGCCATTGATAAAGTTGTTCCCGAAATGAAATCGTTTGTGCTTCCGGGCGGCCACGCGCACGTTTCGTATTGCCACATTGCACGCTGTGTTTGCCGCCGGGCCGAAAGAACAGTTTTAAAATTAGCCGAACACGAAAGTGTAGATGAAATTAATTACAAATATTTAAATCGCTTATCCGATTATTTATTTATGTTATCGCGGCAATTAACCTTTGATCTGAAAGCCGAAGAAATTCCTTGGAAACCAAAACTATAAAATGAGTCCGGAGGAAATTGTAAATAAAATGATGGCTAAAGATCACTTTAGTCAATTGCTTGGCATATCTGCTTTAGAAACAAAAACATCTTACAGTAAATTAAGTTTGATCATTACAAAAAACATGCTCAATGGCTTTGGTATTGCCCACGGCGGTGTAACCTTTAGCCTTGCCGATAGCGCTCTGGCTTTCGCTTCCAACTCAAAAGGAAGAAAAAGTGTGAGTATTGAAACATCTATTTCGCATATTATTAGTTTAAAAGAAGGAGACGAAATTATTGCCGAAGCCATTTGCGAAACTGAAACTGAAAAATTAGGCCACTACAAAGTTACCGTTGTGTTAAAAAATGATAATAACAAGTGTGTTGCCCTGTTTAAAGGCATTGTTTACAAAACTTCCAAGGAATGGGATTAAACTTTCCCCATTTGTAATCATCAAAATACAAAACACCATAATTATGAAAACTATAAAAATTATTTGCTTCTTAACTTTTAGTTTTGTTATAAGCATAACAGGATACTCGCAAGGCCGCCATGGTGGCGGACATCGAGGAGGCGGATATCACGGGGGCGGATACAGGCACGGCGGAAAAGTAGTGATCAGGCGCAGCGTTTATCGCCCAAATAAAATTGTAGTTTTCCATCCGGGTTGGCATGCAAAACACTCTTTCTACCGCAGGTGGGTGTATTTTCCGAAATATAATTTTTACTGGGATAACTGGCGTAATCACTATATGTGTTGGAATGGAACAATTTGGGTTACACAAGTAGCAGCTCCTGCAACTGTGGTGAATGTGGATCTTGCAACTGAAAAACAATACGAGTTAAAAGAAGCCGATGATGATAACGATGACATTGCTACGGCAAACGAAACTCATAAAACGGAATATAAACCGGAATAAAATAATAGTAAACTGAGCCGCCTTATCGGGCGGCTTTTTTTTTCGAAAACAATGGGATTTAATGAATAAAAGAACTGTGCTATATGTAAAATAGCTTTAAACATCTGATTTAAAAATACTTAATAATGATCCTTTAACCAAGTTCAATGGGATAATATTTTTACCTTTAGGGTCGATATTAAATTTTAAATAAATGAATCCCGCATATATTGTTAATGGTGTTAGAACAGCGATAGGAAATTTTGGCGGCACTTTGTCAACTATTAGAACAGATGACCTGGCGGCTTTTGTTTTAAAAGAATTGGTGAAAAAAAATCCGTCGGTTGATTTTAATTTTGTTGGAGATGTAATTATGGGTTGCGCAAACCAGGCCGGAGAAGATAACCGAAACGTTGCGCGCATGGCATCGCTGCTTGCCGGTTTACCAATTACAGTTCCCGGCCAAACCGTAAACCGTTTATGCGCTAGCGGATTAAGCGCAACTATTGATGCGGCCAGGGCCATTCAGGTAGGCGATGAAGATCTGATGATAGCTGCAGGTGTTGAAAATATGACCCGCGGCCCGTTAGTAATGAGCAAAGCTTCAGCAGCGTTTGGGCGCGACCAGCAATTATTTGACAGCAGTTTCGGGTGGCGTTTTATAAATTCGAAAATGAAAGAATTATTTGGCGTGGATGCTATGGGCGAAACAGCCGAAAACGTAGCGGAAAAATATAATATCAACAGAGCCGATCAGGATAATTTTGCGCTGTGGAGCCAGCAAAAAGCAAATAATGCAAAACAAAATAAACGTTTTGAAAAAGAAATTGTGCCTTTACAAATTCCACAAAAAAAAGGAGACCCTATTATTTTTTCGGCCGATGAATTTGCCAAAGCAAACACAACATTAGAAGGTTTATCAAATTTAAAACCTTCGTTTAAAAAAGACGGTACCGTTACAGCGGGCAATGCCAGCGGCTTAAACGACGGTGCGGCCGCAATTTTATTAGCCGGCGAAAACGCTCTAAAAAAATACAATTTAAAACCACTTGCAAAAATAATTTCGAGCGCGGTAGTTGGTGTTGAACCCCGCATTATGGGCATTGGTCCTGTGGAAGCCGCTAACAAAGCCTTACAGCGCGCAGGTATTGGCTTTAAAGATCTTGGTATAATTGAATTGAACGAAGCCTTCGCCGCGCAATCATTGGCATGCACGCGCGTATGGGGCATAGCGGATAATGATGAAAGACTAAATATTAATGGCGGTGCAATTGCATTGGGGCATCCATTAGGCATGAGCGGAGCAAGGTTATTAAATTCGGCAGCGATCGACTTGCAGGTTCACAATAAAAAATACGCTTTGGTAACCATGTGCATTGGCGTGGGCCAAGGTTACGCGGTAGTAATTGAAAAGTGTTAATGTAAATAAAACCACTGAGACCCAGAGACCACAAATCCTGATAGCTATCGGGATCACCGAGAGAATTAAATTTGTAAATAAATAAAATTGTAAATAGAATGATCCATAATTTATCAGCACAAAATTCGGTTTTTAATCAGTTCCTTTCTGAGATCAGAGATCTTGAAATTCAAAAGGACAGCATGCGTTTCAGAAAAAATCTTGAGCGCATGGGCGAAATTTTTGCATACGAAGTGAGCAAAACACTGAATTATAAAACTGCCCAAACCACCACTCCCCTTGGGGAAGCAGAGAGCATGGTATTAGCCCAACAACCCGTTATTGCCACCATTTTGCGTGCAGGCATTCCATTACACATAGGTATTTTAAATTATTTTGACAAAGCTCAAAACGCTTTTGTGAGTGCGTACCGCAGACATCATAAGGATAACACCTTTGAAATTGCTTTGGAATATGTGGCTTGTCCTGATCTTACCGGTCAAACTTTAATTCTTTGCGATCCCATGTTAGCCACCGGCTCATCCATGGTTTTAACTTATAAAGCTTTACTAGCAAAAGGTATTCCCGCGCATACACATATTGTTACCGCAATTGCAAGTCAGCAGGGATTAGATCACGTAAAAGCAAAAATGCCAAACACTAATTACACCATTTGGTGCGGGGCAATTGACGAGGAGTTAACCGCGCAATCGTATATTGTACCGGGCTTGGGCGACGCAGGCGATCTGGCATTTGGCAGCAAATTGTAATATGTAAAATGTTTCAACTTTCAAACACTACATTCAAAAATTCAAAGGCTTTAAACGCTTTGGTTTTTGATTATATCAGCAAAAAAGAAAGTCTAAGATCTTTTTATGATTTTTTTCCGGATAAGAACGGATTTTCAGAAATCTTAAAAACAAAACCTTATCTGGATCTTCCGCGCGAAGATCTGGCGAAAACCTTAATTGAACAATCCGGCTCAGTAAGCAACACCACTTCGCAAACCGTTAGTAATATTCAAAAATTAAAGAACAAAAATACATTTACCGTAACTACAGGCCATCAGCTTTGTTTATTTACCGGACCTTTGTATTTTATTTATAAATTATTTTCTACCATTAACCTTGCCGAAGAATTAAACCGGCAGTTTCCCGAAGTGGCGTTTGTGCCCGTTTACTGGATGGCAAGTGAGGATCATGATTTTGCGGAGATTGATCATTTTACTGTTTACGGTAAAACACTAAAGTGGGAAAGCGCTCAAACAGGCGCTGTTGGCGATTTTAAGACCGAAGGCTTTAATAATGTACTATCGCTTTTTAAAGAGATCATCGGCAATTCTCACAACGCAAATTACCTGATCAATTTATTGGAAAAGTATATTTCGCATAAAAATTTAAAAGACGCTACACGTTTTTTGGTGAACGAACTTTTTGGTAAGTACGGTTTAATTATTGCCGATGGTCATGATGCCTCGTTAAAAAAATTAGCTGCACCCATTTTTAAAAAAGATATTTTTGAGAATACCGCTTTTGAAAAAGTAACCGAAACTATAAAGCAATTATCCGAACTTAAATACAATGCACAGGTAAATCCCCGCGAAATAAATTGTTTTTATATGGAAAACGGTTTGCGTGCACGAATAGAAAAAGACGGTGCCGGCTATAAATTAGTTGGTGCAGAAAAAAAATTCACTCAAGAAGAATTAAAAAAAATAATTGAAGGCAGTCCCGAAAAAATAAGTCCCAACGTTGTATTAAGACCTTTGTATCAGCAGTTTATTTTACCTAACCTTGCTTACGTAGGCGGGCCGGGCGAACTGGCCTATTGGCTGGAATATAAAAACATGTTCAGGCATTACGGAATTCAATTCCCTATTTTAACACCAAGAAGTTTTGTAACTGTAATTGACATTGGTGTTAAATCTAAAATAGAAAAATTGGGTTTTTCGGCTGATGAATTTTTTAAAGATGAAATAGAATTAATAAATCAGTTTCAAGTTAAATCTGATCTTGTTTTTGATCTGAAGACCGAAGAGCAAGCCCTTTCAAAAATTTACGCTTCGGCAAAAGAAAAAATTTCGGGCATTGATAAAACGTTGGTAAACGCGGTTGACGCGGAAGAACAAAAAGCCTTAAAGAGTTTGGAAATAATTGTTCAAAAAGCGAATAAAGCATTAAAGCAAAGGTCTGAAACGGAGATCAATCAAATAAGATCGGTTAAACAAAAATTATTTCCTGGAGGCGTTCCACAAGAGAGAGTGGATAATTTTTCCGGTATCTATTCAAACAAGGGTGCCGAGTTCTTCGATTTTTTAAAGGAAAGCCTGAAGCCGTTTGATCTAAACCATAATATTATTACAGAAATTAATTAATGTATAAGGGCATTTTTACCTTTTTTATACGCTCGATTTTTGTAAAAGCTATTAAATAATTTGTTATTTTTAGTGTCTAAATCCCACTAAATGAAAAAACTTTTACCTCTTTTATTTTTATTCGCATTTTACACAAACAGATCTCAAACCTTTACATTAACCAAAGGCGCTAACGATCCTATTGTTGGTGACAGCAGTAAATATTACGTATTGGATTCGTCCTTATATGTTGCAGGTTTAAACGTTGGTTCAACCGGCGCCAACCATGTTTGGAGCTATACTAATTTTTATGTTACGCCAAACACGGTAACCTCTGCGTATATTGCAACTACAGCTGTGGCAAGCGCTTCAAATTACGCCGGCTGTACAATAGTTGAACAGCAAGGTACACTGTCTTCATTTTATAAAGTGGTCGCTTCGCCTTCTACACAAACCGAATTTATGGGAATTTCTTCTTCCTCTTTAAATATGAATTTTTCAAACACCGCCCTTTTTAAAAAATATCCATTTGCTATTGGAGATTCTTTTACGGATTCGTTTTCAGGAACATTTTCGTTTCCTCCCACCAGCGGAACTTCCAGTGGAAACGCCACTGTTACCGCCGATGGCACCGGTACTCTGAATTTACCGGGAGGGGTAACTTTAAATGATGTATTACGCATAAAAAGTTATCAATACACCTCCTTTTTAGTTAGCGGTATTCCCGCGGGCTCGCTAAAACAAACCGTATATACTTTTTATCACGCGTCCCAAAAATTTCCAATACTAACTATAAACTATTCAACCATTACCGCTTTCGGTAGCCCAACGGTTAGCGCTGTGATAACCGGAAATAAAAGTCATTTTGTAGTTGGATTAAAGGAAAACGAATTTAATACGATTAACGCTAAATTATATCCTAATCCGGTAAATACTGATCTAATTATTGAGATCGATCCTTTAGACAAACCAAAGGAAGTAAAAATTTATAATCAATTAGGACAAACTGTTTACACAAATAATTTTGAAAATAAGCTCGGTGTTTCATTTCTAAATTCCGGAATTTATTTTATTGAAATTAAAACCGAGAAAGGTATTGCCCGAAATAAATTTATAAAAAATTAATTTAAAATATACATATGAAAAAAATTTACATTCCATTCGTTACATTAATTATTTTTAATGTAGCCCATGCACAAACATTAACCCTGGCCGCAAACGAACCAATCATTGGCAATACCGAAATGAAAAAGGGTTACGATTCGGTTGGCGTGGTGCCCAAAGCTACCGGCGCAGGTATAAACTGGAATTTTGGCGCCTTCACCCAAAACACAACAACACCAAGTTCTGCTTTCACATCTACCACCGGCGCGCCGAGTGCTACAGTTTATACAGGCGCTACACTTGCCGAAAATCAAGGTAGCGGCGCTTACAATTATTGGAAATCTGTTGCTACTCCTTCTACTCAATTTGAGCTTTTAGGTTCTTATGATCCTTCGGGGGCAATTGTATACAATTATACCAACTCCGCAATTTATTATGTTTGGCCAATAGCATTCGGTTACACAAATACCGATACTTATGGAGGACCGGTAACGGGCGGCGCAACCGGAACATTAAACGGCAGCATAACTGTTAACGCGAGTGGTTCGGGCAGTTTAGTTTTACCGGGCGGTTTTCCAATGTATAATATTTTACAAGTTAAAGTTGTAAATTCAGTTACTGTAAATGTTACAGCACCCGTTTCTCAAACATTATTGGTTAAAGGAACGGATTATATGTACTATCATACAAGCCAAAAGTTTCCTTTAATTACAGTATCGTATGAATCGGTGGGCGGAGCCGCTAACACCTGTAGCATAAATATTAATAACGCGGTGCTTACCGGCTTAAACGAGAAAAATTTTGACGCTACCTTTCAAATTTTTCCTAATCCTGCAAAGGACGCGTTCAACGTAAAATTAAATAACCCAAATAACGCGAACGGCATTATTGAAATAGTTAATGTTACCGGACAATTGATCCGAACAATTAATTTGGGAACCGCATCGGTGCTTGAACAAAATATTTCGCTGCATGGCCTGAACAGCGGCATTTACAGTGTTAAAACAACAATTGGAGACAGAGCATCTACACGAAAATTAGTGATTGAATAATTTTTATTTTTAAAATAAAAACCCGTCTTAATTAAATTGAGACGGGTTTTTTTATTTGTGTCTGAAGCCGTTC
>JANYBY010000226.1 GCA_025360565.1 Bacteroidota bacterium | reverse complement strand
GATATTTTTTTTGATCAGTCATACTCTTGGCATTTATTTTTAAAAGAATATCTTTAAAACGTTTGGTCATCATTTTTTTGGCATTGTTTCCACCAAATTGATCAGCGTACCCATCAGAGAATAAATAAAGCGTATCATTTTTTTGAAAGGATAATTCGTTGAGTGCAAATTCTTGCGCGTCTGCTGTAAACCCACCCACAGCGTGTTTTGTGGCCTTGTACTCTTCAACTGCTTTAGCATTTGGTTTAATTACCCAGAGCGGCCTGTTGGCGCCGGCATATTCTATATTAACCGAATTTAATTTATCGTAATTGGTTGGCAGGGTTAAAATAGAAATATCCATCCCATCTCTTGTGCCTGTTTCTCCCGACTGGCGAAGCGCAGCTTTTAAGCCGACATTTAAATGCTGAATGATCTCGTTTGGTTTGCAAGTAATATCAACCGCATCTTTTAATTTTTCATTTCCTATCATACTCATAAAAGCCCCGGGAACCCCATGGCCTGTGCAATCTGCGGCAGCAATAATAATTCGTTTTTCTCCTTCGGCGTGTTTATCCGAGAAAAAATAAAAATCGCCGCTTACAATGTCTTTGGATTTGTAAAGAATAAAATAGTTTTTTAAGAAAGGGTCAATTTCAGATGGTGGCGGTAAAATAGCATTTTGAATTCGTTTGGCGTACAAAATACTTTGGTGGGTTTCTTCATTCTTCTCTTCAATGATTTTGCTTTTTACTTGGATCTCATCTTTTTGTTTTTCCATTTCCAGTTTTTGGCGAGCGAGTAAATTATTCGCTTTTCGCTTTTGCATGTAGATCCTGAAAAGAAAAAATAAAATGGCGCCCACCACACATAAACCGATCAAAACAATATTAAACGATTTTTGTTTTGCCTCCAGTTCGGCTTCCTTTACGTCCTTTTCTTTATTCGCAAGTGCAAGTTCTTTATCGGCAACATCTTTTAAACGTTTGTCTTTTTCAATTTTCTCTTCTGCTTCATTCAGCAATTTTTTTTGCAAAATAGCATCCAGCTGCTGTTTATTTGAAAGCGCGTTTAATTTTTCGATCTCCCTACCCTTTTTTTCAGCTTCCAGCGCGTCTTGCAGGGCTTCGTTCTGTTGTTCCTGGATCTTTAACTCCTTGATTTTTTTTTCCTGTTCAAGCAAAGCCATTGCCTGTTCTTTTTTCTCGGCTTCTAATTTTTTTGCGAAAAGTTCATGCTCTTGCGCGCGTAATTTTGCCTGCTGTAATTCTTGTTCCTTTCGTAAGATCTCAATTTGTTTCAGCTTTGCTTCCTGTTCAATGCGCAAATTTTCGATCTCCAGTTTTTTATTGGTCTCCATTGTAGTTGCCATCAATAATTTGGTGGAATTACTGATGCCGCTTAACTGACTTTTTATTAAATTTTCGTAAGAGCCATCGTAGGTAAATTGTTTTTTTCGTTTGCTGTAATGTATTTTGTTGGTGGGTTTATTCAATAAAAAACCGAATAAGCTTCCGGCAGCCGCGGCCGCAAAATTATCGGTCATACTTATTTTCCAATCTTTTAAATGATAAGTGGCCGTATCAAAAATACTTTCGGTATAGGTTTTTAAAATGATGGATGTTTTATTAAAACCTTTTTTGTAAAACGCGATCACATACACATTTTGAAGTTCGAGATCAAAAGAAAAAGCTCCATCGGTTCCGGACTTTACAGCGTAAACCGGTAGATCGTTCTTTTCAACCGACATTTCCACATCTTCAAGCGGTTTGCTGCCTTTAAAAACGGTTCCTTTGAATTTTAAACAGGAATTTAGTAATTCTGTTACAGCTTGTTTTTTTATTTTTTGTCCATCGGCATTATAAATAAAATAATCTCCTTCCCAATTATTTCCTTTCATTATACCCTCATGCGTTACCTTTGCTTTTTCATCGTATATTTTTACTTTTCCGTTAATTTCTCCATTAAGGTAAGTGACCTCGCTTTTTATTTTATTTGTGTTTGAGTGATACGCTTTCCATAAACCGTTTTTTTCATTATCAAGATAGTGGCCGTCGCTTATAATTTGATTGTGTTTAAGAAGTTTGTTCTTTAAACCTTTCTCGTTCTTACCGAAACTAACCCAGCGACCTTGTTTTAAACCGTTATGATCGGTAACGTTAATGGTATCACCCAAAAAAAGATCATAATCTTTTGAATGGCGCTGAGCAAATGCAATACAGCAATTCAGCACTAAAGTCAATATCAATAGGCGTTTCAAGTATGCGTAAAATTAAAAAAATTACATCAATTACCTAACACAAATGTAGTTATGAAATTGGCATTAGTTTCGAAATGTATTTACCGATAATGTCGAATTCAATATTAACACTTGAACCAACGGTTATTTCTTTAAAATTGGTATTTTGGAAGGTATAAGGAATGATGTGTACAGAAAAACGATTTTGTTCCGACTGAACAACAGTAAGGCTTACGCCGTTAATGGTAATACTGCCTTTTGATACGGTTATATTTTTTTCGTTCTGATCGTATTCAAATGTAAATTCGAAACTGCCATTCAGATCCGTAATGTTTTTGCAAATGGCAATTGTATCCACGTGGCCCTGCACAATGTGCCCGTCAAAGCGGCCGTTCGCGGGCATACAGCGCTCTAAGTTTACAACGTTCCCTTTTTGTAAACTGCCGATGTTTGTTCTTAATAGTGTTTCCTGAATCGCCGTAACGGTGTAATTACTTTTGTCAATTAAAACAACTGTTAAGCATACACCGTTGTGCGCAACACTTTGGTCAACTTTTAACTCATGCGTTAGCGATGAGGAAAATGTGAGGTGAACATTTGTACCTTCTTTTTGTATGTCTTCTACTTTTGCAAGTGTTTCAATAATTCCTGTAAACATTATTCTTTCAATAAATTTTTAATTAAACTCTCTGTCGATTGTGTAAACTCAAGATAATCTTTTCCGGTTGCGGGCCCGCTAAAGCCGGTGTGTACTTTTACAACCTGATGTTTTTTATTTAAAAAAATAGTTGTGGGAAAACAGGATATTTTATTCACAAACGCAAGACTTTCCGAAGCTTTTACTTTACCCGTTTGCAAAGTCAATAACACGGTGTAATTCATATTAAATCTTTTTATGAGCCGCGATACCTGGGCTTTGGCTTTTTCAAAATCAGTCGTTTTTTCAAAGGCAAGGGCAACAATTTCTAAACCCTCTGCTTTAAATTGCGAATAGATCTTTGAAAAATATGCGCTTTCGTCAAGGCAATTAGGGCACCAACTTCCCATTACCTGAATAATGATAGGTTTGTTTTCAAACCGCGCGTCGTTAAGCGAAACGTTTTTTTTATTGAGATCAGGAAAAATAAAATTTATTTTTTCTTCTTTGTTTTTTACAAAAGTGATCTCTTCTGCATTACGTAATTTAAAATTCTCGTTGTGCCTGGCCGTCCAATTAATTTGCGAGTGGCTCCCATCGTAAAATTTTCCATACAGTATTTCATCTTTCATTTCGGCGGTGAAGAGATACGCGTCGTTGCCGTTAAAGCCCGACAGATACAGTTTGTTACCGCTTTTCATTCCCTCCAAATAACGGTAATCACCACCTTCTGATAAAAAAGTGCCTGTCATGTAATCTGTTTGTTCAATGTGATGAAAAACCCCTATCGCTTTAGAGCTATCCGTGGCGTTGTAAAAAAAAGTTGTTTCCCACTTGCCCTCAAAATAGGGATTTGCCTTGCCGGGCACAAAAGGAAAACGATTGGTTTGCCCGAATATGGCTTTGAACTTTATTATATTTTTGTCTTTTCTGTAATTGTTTATCCAAACTCCTTCAAGGTCTTTTCCTTTTAAAACACATTTAAACTCCGTATCAAACACCGGCATTTTAAATTTTACCGAATCGCCCAAAATAAAGATCTCGTCCACATTAATTCTCTCCTCGCCATTTTTAATGATAATGACCGGCTTTTTATTTTTGTAAATAACTTCAAAATTAAAAGGTAGTTCAATATTATTCTCTTCGTTTAAAATTAAAACAGCGCGGTACATACCGGCATTAAATTTGGCCGAAAAAACCGAAACGGAGATCAACAAAGAGATAAATAAGAAACTAATTTTTTTCATTGTGCTAATTTAAAGTAAATATAAAAATTAGATTTTTCCGTTACTCAAAGCGACCAAATTACAAATGCGATAAAGGATGCGGGATGCAACATTCGCGTCCCAATCGTCTTTTTTTCCGGGAGTTACTTCATTCAGATCAAAAGCGATTATTTTTTTGCCGCTTTTTACAATTTTTTCCAATAAAAATAAAATTTGTTCTGTTTCAAAACCGCCCGCAACGGGCGTTCCGGTGTTAGGGCATAATTTCGGGTCCAAACCGTCGATATCAAAACTTAAATAAATATTTTGAGGTAATTCGTTAATAATTCGGTTACAAATGCGGTCCCAGGAGTCGCCGTTAAATTGCGCGTATTTAATATCGCGGTCAAAAAAAGTTTTTATGCGACCTTTACTGTTATTAATTAAATTTAATTCTTCTTCGCAATAATCGCGAATACCAACTTGCACTAATTTTTCGACTTGTTTTATTTTTAATGCATTAACCATAATAGAAGCGTGCGAAAATTCAAAACCTTCATAAGCGTTTCGAAGATCGGCATGCGCGTCTATTTGCAAAATTGTATAATTGCCAAATTTTTCGGCTAAGGCCTGCATCATGCCAAGCGGGGTAGAGTGGTCGCCGCCAACTAGGCCAACGAGTTTATTTTGGTTTAAAAAGTGCAGACAGCGATTCTTAACCCAATTATTTAACCACAAACATTCTTTCTGAATTTTTTCCGCTGTTTTTTTCAGGGCCGGACTGTTCTCATCCTTTCCTTTTGCAAGTGCTTCAATATAACGTTCTGCAGACTGACGAAGAATTTTACTTTTAGCCTTGATCTCAGAACTTATTTTATCCATTCCAATTCCTAATTTCCATGCGTCTTTTACAAGGGGATCATAAAGATCTACCTGGTAACTTGCATCTAAAATAGCTTTCGGGCCATCGATGGTTCCGCCACCGTAACTTACAGTTACCTCCCAGGGAACGGGAATTAAAACGGTTTCGCATTCCTCTAAAGAAAATGGCAGCCCAAACATACCATCGTTTAATTGACCGATCCCGTTTGGATCGAAATTTTTTATTTTTTCTTGTTTTGTCATTTTAATTCAAGGGCTTCTTCTTATTTTTAAGAAATTTCTCACAAATATTTTTAACTTGATGGCTCGTATAATATTTCAATTTTTGCGCTTTATGATCTGCCAATCGTTTATCAATTTCTTTTTTCTGAGATAAAGTTAAAACGGATTTCATTCTTTGAATTTAGACAAAATGATTTAAACTGGCATAAAGCAACCGTAAAGATAGGACTTGAAATTGAAAATTGTCATTAAAGAGAAAAAATTCTTAAGTAGGAAAAGAAGCTTCAATTATTTAAACAGCCTTGCGAAATCCAAAGATTCAACGCTTTTATTTCGCACGAATCGAGATGTCGATCGGGCGGTGGAGGCATAATTGTTGAATTTGTGTTTGTATTGGTAACAAATAATACTAAATCACCGCTTTGGCAAGAGGCTTTAATGGATGAGTATTGGTCGCAACTAAATGGACTTGGGCTAAGGTGGCAGTTTTTGCAATTATTCATTAATAGCGGTGCAATTGTTGCAGAATACGAAATGAAGGTGTTGCTTTTATATTTACACGAATTATCGGTGGCCGGAATTGTGGAAGGCGGTGCAGGAAAATTTGATTTTTTATAGGTACATGAAAATGCGATTAAGAATAGAAAAAAAAATATGAACTTCACGTTGCAAAGTTCGTTATTTAACGCCTGTTAAATGTTACCAAATAGTTAAGGCGCTAATCGGCTTATTTCCCAATTTTTATCTTTTAATTCGTATATCAATCTGTCGTGCAAACGGCTTTTACGGCCTTGCCAAAATTCGTAATAATTGGCTGTGAGCACCCAGCCTCCCCAATGTTCGGGACGAGGAACTTCTTTGCCTTTGAATTGTTTTTTTAATTCGGTTAATTTATTTTCAAGTTTTTTGCGAGATGATAATTTATTGCTTTGCGCCGAAGCCCAGGCACCAAGCTGTGATTCAAGAGGACGTGAATTAAAATAATTATCGCTATTAACCTTAGTTGCTTTTTTTACAGTACCTTCAATTCGGATCTGGCGCTGCAGTTCGGGCCAAAAAAAATTGAGACTCGCGTTTGGATTTTCTTCCAGGCTTTTTCCTTTTTTTGAATCGTAATTTCCGTAAAACCAAAATTTATGATTATTCAATCTTCTTAAATACACAATACGCGAAGATGGTTTATTATCTGAAATTGTAGAAAGATTCATAGCTTGCACTTCAGGCATTTCAGACTGAATGGCTTGTTGCAGCCAAATTTCAAATTGTGTAAAAGGATCTTTATGAATATCCACCTCATTGAGCGATCCTTTCATAAAATCTTCTCTGAGCTGATTTATATGGTCTGTAATTTTTGACATAACCGTAAATTAAGTTTCTTTAAATACCTTGTTTAACCGTTTTAGTAAAAGCATCATTATTAAAAAGGCGAACATTAGTAAAATAAAATTAACTACAAAAAAGTTAGCCTTGTTGTCAAACTTGTCCCAATTTTTTCCTAATTCACCCGACACTTTATTTCCGATAGAAGTTGCAAGACTCCAGCCTCCCATCATTAAAGCTGTTAAACGCACGGGAGATAATTTTGATACCATTGACAAACCCATAGGACTTAAAAGTAATTCCCCAACCGTTATCACTCCATAACTTGCTATGATCCACCAGGCGCTGGCCTTCATCATCCCATTATTTGTATAATAAACTGCTGCAACCATTACCAGTGTTGACAAAGCGCTGATCAATAATCCGTAAGCGATTTTAGAAGCAGTAGTTGGTTCCTTGTATCTTCGCCTCATAAACGCAAAAAAAGCGATCACCAGCGGAGTAAGTACAACTACAAAAAAAGGATTTACGGATTGAAAAATACTTGTGTTAAATAAATTTACAGATTGGCCCGGGGGGGGGATTTTTTCTGTTTCAAGATTTTTAAAATAAGCGGGATAATCCATTACTTTAACGGGCTCTCCTTTATTATCTTTTATTTTCCTGAACTGCTCATCTACCTGTGTAACTTCGGTATTTTTTGCAAAAACTTTTTCTGAAAAACCAAGTTTTTCCGCTGCTTTAGAAATTTGCGCAGGACTTTCCCTATCTGTATAATATTTCGCGTAAGTGGTAAGGGCAGTTCCATTTTGTTTAAATATTGCCCAAAATAAAATCACGATCAAAAAAATAGTGAACATTGTTCCTAATGGTTTTCTTTCCTCCGTATTTGCTTTTTTGTAAATAGAAGCATAAAAATAGATGACAGGAATACAAAACATAAAAAACGCATCGGTGCTATTACTGCTCGAAATGGAGCCGGGAATGAGCCAACCAATTGTTGCAAAAGCAACTCCCGTTAGAAGTACTTTAATAAATTGCATTAAAAAAGGTTTGTCTTCGGGTTTGGGTTCTTTACGAATGTCAACATGTTTGTAGTGTTTCATTCCGATCCAAAAAGTAATTACGCCTATAAACATTCCTATACCTGCTGCAAGAAAGGCGCCGTGCCAGCCAATTTTATTAAGCATGATGGCACCAATGAAGTTACAGATGAATGCACCGAGATTAATACCCATGTAAAAAATATTGTAACCGGTATCTTTTTTGTCTTTGTAACGAGGGTCATTAAATAAATTTCCTAAAAGGGTTGAAATATTGGGTTTAAAAAACCCATTGCCCACAACCATTATGGTTAACGATGAGTAGAATGCCCATTTTTCGGGGATGGCAAGCATGCAATAACCTATGCCCATTAAAATACCGCCAAGCGTGATGGAAAAACGATAACCTAATTTCAGATCCGCGAGTAGCCCTCCCATAAAAGGAGTTAAATAAGCAACAGCAATAAATGTTCCGTAAACATCAGCGGCATCCGCATTATCCCATCCAAAGCCACCTTCAGAGGTATCGGCGGTCATGTACAAAGTAAAAATACCGATCATTAAATAATATCCAAAGCGTTCCCAAAATTCGGTGAACACTAAAAAAAATAAACCCTTTGGATATTTTGACATGAAAAAATTTAAGAAGTTAGATTTAAGATTTTAGAAGTGGGTTCTAAGAAATAACTTCTTGCGATTTTCCTTTCATGTGTTTTAAATTAACGGCGTACATAATTATAAACGCGAGATCAAGAATAATAGTAAACGCCATCATGCCGTATGATTTGCCGCTTTCGGTGCTTGCTTTCATGTCGTTTCCAAAAAAGTAAATAACAAATTCACCTAATATGTAAACAAAAAAACCGATCTTATTTAAATTCCACATCATAATTACACCAACCAGCGAAACAATGTTGCATATAAGGCCTAATAAACAAACCATGCCAAATGCTTTTACGGCCTCGTAAGGATTATCGGTATCTATCATGGCATTGCTTGCTCTCATTTTTTCTAAAACTTCATTGGCATTCTCTTCGCTTACGCCCAATAAAAAAGTACCAAACAAATAAATGAGTATCCATAATCCGCAGGAGACGAAAGATAAAATACAAATTATTTTTAAAAATTGAGGACGTGCCGGCGGTGCGGTAATATCGTTTGCAAATTGATTTTCTAAATTTGTCTCCATGTTATTTGGTTTTTATAATAACGGTAAAAATGGGAATAAAAAAGTTGAAATGCTAATAAGAAACCACGTTAAGTGTAAGCGAGAAAGTCCTTATATAAACGGTAAATTTTAAGGGCAATAAAAAAGCCGTTCCAAATTAATGGAACAGCTTTAAATAAAATATAGTCAGGTATTAGTGTGCTTTTAAGCTATCAACAACTGATTCCATCGCGTTATTCATAGTTTCTCTTAATTTTGCTGTATCAGCAAGCGATTCAAACAATTCTTTTCCTTTATCTCCCACTTCGGCTTTAACTTTAGAAACACTCATAATAGTCATACAAGATAAAATAACGGCAACAATTCCAAGTATCATACCTGTAATTGCTAAACCTTTTTTACCACCTGTTTTTCCTAACTTCATCATACCCATTACAGATAATCCGGCACCCAATAAACTTAAAATTAACCAGAACATAGCCAAGCCCATACCGCCGCCAACTACAGCTGCTAATGTGCAAATACCGGCAATGATAAACCAGAATAATACAGCAATTAAAGAAATTACGAAACCGGCAACTCCCATGCCTTTTCCTTGAGGTGTTTGTGTTGTTGTGTTTTGATCCATTTTGTTTTTTTTAATTATTAATTAAGAGTGAAATTAGCCATTTTTGTTAAAATTGTTAAATTAATTAACTAAAGTTTTTAACAATAGTAATGGGAATCGGCTCTTAATATTCTTTCCACTTTTCAAAAGTACCTGATACTGTGGCAGGTAAGTCAGCTTTTAATTTTAACACAGGGGTGAAAAAATAGGTATTTCCTTTTTTATCTTTTTGTAAAACAATTGTTTTTAAATGTTCGCTGCTGCTTACCGTAAGTGTAATTTCTTCGTCGGCGCTAAAATAATGCAGCCAACCATAAAAATTATTTTTTAAGATCATGCCGTTAATGCCAATTATTTCATCACCCGCAAATAATCCGGCTTTCCATGAAGGAGAGTAGGGGGCAACCAGGCTTACCTTTTCTACATGACCATGTTCTACAACTTTAAATCCGTAAAAATGTTCGTTATCGTGCGCATTTTTTTCTTTTGTAAATTCAATTCCCAAATGATCAAAACATTCCTTTAATGGAATTTCAAAATCAGTTGCTGTGTAAACATACGCGGTAAAAAAATCGGAAAAATTTTGTCCGCTTATTTCATTCACAATAGCGATAATATCCTGTTCACTATAACCTTTATTTTTTTTGCCGTAATTAGTATATAAACTAAGGCAAACATCGCGCAAACATTTTTTATTATTTGTGGCCTGCATTATTTTTACATCGAGCATAAATGCGATCAAATTCCCTTCGTCGTAAATACTTGTTTTGCGATAAGGCACACCGGGTGTATAACCGTCGAGCCAATTTTCCCAACTGCTATCAGTCACACTTAAATTGTAACGCCCGTAATTGTGAAAATGTTTTTGCAAACGTTCCTGCAAAGTTTTAAAATATTGATCGAGGTTAAAAACACCGCTTGCTAAAAGTAATTTATCGCCGTAATAAGTGGTAAAGCCTTCGTAAACATAACCCGTGCGTGCATAATTTTCTTGCGTATAATCATAAGGCAGCATTTCAACCGGACGAATATATTTTATGTTCCAAGCGTGAAATAATTCGTGGCAGCTTACGCCTAAAATATCTTCATAGGTAACACCCTGATTAACCGCAAAACCCGGACCAATGGCTATAACCGTGCTTTTTTGATGTTCCACCCCATGGTAAAATTTATGCTGCAATACCTGGAATAAAAAATGATATTCGTTTGCCGGGCAACCTTGCCAAAAATCGACCTGCTTTTTAGTAAAGGCAAAAAAATCTTTTTTAATTTTTTCAAAATCAGGTTTGCATTCGCCAACAAAGTGAACATAGAATTTAATATTTTCAACCGTATAAAAATCCGTTTTAATGTTTGCCGATGCTATAAACGGCGAATCAACCAACTCTTCGTAATCGGCGGCGATCAATGTTTTATTTTGTACTTTTAAAGAAGTGGCAATCTTATAATTTTCGGGCACCTGCAATTCAATTTGATGCTCTTCTTTCATGCGACCTACAAGGTACATGCAGCAATGCACCGGGTTCACATACAATTGCATGGTGTCGGCAAAGCAAGCGCCTGCGTTTAATTCGGCGGCGTAATAGCTGTAAGTTATTTTTATGGATGAGCAGCCTTTTGTTTGCACCTGCCACAGATCTTTACTCAGTTTTGTAAACGCTATGGCTTCATCTTTTTCGTTAAAAACATCTACACGTTTTACATTTTTGGCAAAATTGCCCAGTTCGTATCGGCCGGGGCGCCAGGCGGGGAGCTGAAGTTGGAGGGTGTCGGAATTAACGCCGCCAACAAACATATCTACATAAATATAATGCGAGGCAGGATTTTTTTGAGAAAGAATATATTTGATCATAAAAGAAATTAAACGATAAATGTATATATTTGAATTGTTGTGAAACGTTTTTTTATTGCACTACTTATACTCAATTTATTAAGAGTCAACTCTCAAAGTATTGATTCTTTACTGGCTGTTTCGCTAAAATTGAAAACCGATTCGGAAAGGATAAATTTGTTTTACAACGAAGGGTTTGATAACAGGGCCGTTGATCCACAATACAGTTTTGATTGTGCCAAAGAGGTTGAGCGGCGTGCACAAAAAATAAGTTTGCCAAAGTTTACGGCAAAAGCAAATGTTTTATTGGGAATATTATACTACCGCAAAAGCGATCTGTTAACCGCTTTATCGTATCATAAAAAAGCGTTGAATATATATACGATCTTAAATCATAAAAGAGGAATTGCGGTAAGCCAAACCAATCTCGGAAATTTGTACGTTGATCTGAAAAGGTATACGCTTGCAGAAGACGCTTATTTAAAAGCCTTGGAAATAAATAATGAATTAAA
>JANYBY010000163.1 GCA_025360565.1 Bacteroidota bacterium | reverse complement strand
TTTTTTTATCCTCAATATTATTTTGAAGATATACCCAGTTGGTTGAATACATTTTTGATTCGGTAACTATAGAATTAAATTCTGTGAGTGCTTCAATGTATGGATTGATCACCTCTGTCATTTCGGCGATACGAGCTTTGTTTTTTGAAATGATGTAATAGTTAAAACCAACATTGGCAATTACCACTACAATAACCAATGCAAATACAAGGGTAATTTTAGGGAATCCGGTATTTAAAAAACCAATTTTCATATATTTTCGGAAAGCCAAACAAATTCTTCCCGTCACAAACCTTATACACAAATATATCATTTTCTATCAAAATACCCTCTAAATCACTTTCTTTTTAAGTACCAAATATTATTTATATCTTGTACCTCGGTGCGCAAATTCGGCATATTATATCTTTTGATCGGGGTAATGATTTTTGCTCCTGTCAACCTTATTTCCCAAAGCGACAGTACAGCCGCCGGAAAAGATTCGCTAAGTTATTACGACATGTCGCTTGAACAGCTTTTAAAAATGAAAGCTCACGGTGTTCCTTCCGAACTTGAAAAACTCATTAATACGCTTATTTCTGTTGCATCTAAAAAACCGTTGAACACACGCGAATCGCCAAGTATTGTAAGCCTTATAACCGAAGAAGAAATAAAAAAATCGGGTGCCCGCGATCTGATCGATGTATTACGATTGGTACCCGGCTTTGATTTTGGTGTGGACGTGGAAGGCGTTGTAGGCGTGGGTATTCGCGGCAATTGGTCGCACGAAGGAAAAGTTTTGGTATTGCTCGACGGGCAGGAAACAAACGAGATACTATATGCCTGTACTTTTTTTGGCAATCATTATCCGATTGAACACATTAAGCGGATTGAAGTTATCAGAGGTCCCGGTTCGGCCATTTACGGGGGTTTTGCGGAGTACGGCGTAATAAATATTATTACCAGACAAGGTGAAGATATTAACGGCGTAATTGCATCGGCTACCTACGGACAAATGGAAAAAACCTATGGCCGAAGAAACCTAAATCTTTCCATAGGACAAAAAATAAAAGATTTTCAATACAGCGTTTCGGGCCTCATCGGTCAAGGAAACCGGAGTGATCAGATCTTCAGGGATTTTAAAGATTCTTCTTATAACATGGTCGGTAATTCTTCGTTGAACCCGCGGTACATTAACGCGGCCGTAGCTTTTAAAGGCTTAAGCGCTCGTTTTATCGGCGATTTTTATCAAACCCGCATTGGCATGAGGTACGCGGTTGTAAACCCGCACGGGCCTTACTTCGAAAATTTTAATTCCATGTTTTCCGAATTAAAATATGTTATAAAAGTTAGTGATAAAGTTACCATCACTCCAAAATTAAATTTTAAAAAACAAACCCCCTGGCAAAACCAGCCATCAGATTCTATTCTTGAAGCCGGCGCTTATAACGTTTCGGCCTACAGGGGCACTGGAAATATTACAGGGTCTTTTAATTTTAACCGTTACATAAATCTTGTTGCGGGAGGTGAAGTTTACAGAGATTACGCTACAGCCAATTTAGATACCAACGCTTTTTCTATAGATACTACAGGAGGTAAATACATCAGAAAAAAATCGGTCACTTATAATAATTTCGCTTTTTTTGGTCAGGGGTTAATTAAAACCCGAATTGTAAATATTATTTTGGGTGCCCGTTATGATAAACATAATGTATACGGCGATGCGTTTGTACCAAGGGTTGGCCTTACAAAAAAATACAAACGTTTTCACTTTAAAGCCCTTTACAGTCAATCTTTCCGCGCTCCGGTTATAGAAAATATACATTACCAGGTTGGTGCCATTCGCCCTGAAAGAACACAAGTTGCCGAATTAGAATTGGGTTACCAAATTACACGTAAATCAATTTTAACCGTTAATTTTTACGACATTACTACAGTAAAACCAATTATTTATTTTGTGGATACCGTAACGCATAACGACGGTTACAGTAATTTTGGAAAATCGGGTACACAGGGAATTGAAGCTGAGTATAGAGCCAAGGGCAAATGGGGTTATTTTACATTGAACTACGCATATTACACAGCGGCCAATAAAGAAAAAGTAAACAGATATACTGTTGCGGGAAATTCATCGGCATTGCTTGCATTCGCCAATCATCGCTTAAACATGAACGCTTCTTTTAATCTAACAAAAGACCTTTCCATTAATCCATCACTTTCGTTTTTTGGTAAACGCTGGGGTTACGCCCCTTCTGACACCGCCAAGGGTAAATCGGATCTAAAACAATTTGATCCAACGGCGCTTATAAATGTTTTTATACGTTACACTACTCCGCTGAAAGGTTTAAGCATTGGCGCGGGTGTGTATGATATTCTAAATCAAAAGATCACTTTTATTCAACCTTACAATAGCGATCATCCTCCATTACCGGGGCCATCACGCGAAATTATTTTCCGTTTATCCTACACCTTGAATTATAAAACAAAAAATTGAAAAAACGGTCACACATAAACTGTTTTAAAAAATTGCTTTTTTTAGCACTGGTTCTGCGTGGCCTTTGGTCCGGCAATTACAAGGCACAAGAAACAGATTATAAAGCTTATACTTTGTTTGTGTATAATTTTATGAAATACATTGAGTGGCCGGAAGCTCAGAACAAGGGCGATTTTATTATTGCTGTGTTGGGCGATTCACCCATTAGTAAAGAGTTACAGGTTTTGGCATCCGGTAAAAAAATAAAAGGAAGGGCCATTGTTTTAAAAAAATGCAATACGTTTGAAGAAACTTCAGGCTGTCATTTATTATATATCTCTGCATCAAAAAGTGCAAGCGTAAAAACATTTAAAGATCAGATAAAAGATAAACCCATATTGATCGTTGGCGAACGCGAAGGGCTCGCAAAAAAAGGCGCCGGTTTAAGTTTTGTAACATTAGAAGATGACGAATTGAAATTTGATATCAATAAAAAAGAAATTGAACAGCATCAGTTAAAAATTTCCGGCTCTCTTATTAATTTGGGGATAGTTATTAATTAGTTTTGGCTTTGCCAAAGTTTCGAACTTTGGCAAAGCTTACCACAAATTCAGCAAACATTAAAATATGCAAGAAACAAATCCTGAATTAAATCCAGATTGTTTTTATCATGTTTACAATCGCGCAAACGGTAATGAAAAAATATTTACCCGTGAAGACAACTATCGTTATTTTTTGGATAAATATAAACAGCATATAGGTCCGGTGGCCAACACTTTTTGTTATTGTTTGATGCCAAATCATTTTCATTTTTTAATTCAGGTAAAAAATGAAAATCAAATAAAAGAGAACTTTATCGATACTCATATGAAATTTGAAACATTAGAAAAATTAGTAAGCAAACAATTTTCCAATTTTTTTAGCGCCTATACTCAGGCATACAATAAACAAAACAATAGGATGGGAAGTTTATTTATGAAGGTCTTTAAACGCAAACGAATCTCTGATCAGCGCTATTTACTCAAACTTGTGCATTATATTCACCTTAACCCCATTGAATCGGGTTTTTGTAATGCGCCCGAAAAATGGGTTAACTCCTCTTACAACTCAATTATTTCACAAGACACATCTTTTCTTAAGTCCAAAGAGGTAATTGAATGGTTTGAAAATAAAACTAATTTTATTTATATACACAAAGTTTCGCCTGAAGAAACAGGAATAAACAAATTCGAATAATGGCTTTAATAAAGTTTCAAAACTTTACCAAGCTCATCATAAAGGCAAGTAGATTTACCAAAGTCAGACCCAATCCCGAATAAATGGACAGTTTGGACAGCTTTGCCAAAGTAGAAAACTTTGGCAAAGCCGAGCAATTAGTTTATCTTTATTCCTTAATTTTAATAATGAAGATCTCGTACAACTGGCTTAAAACCCTTATAAATACTGATATTCCGGCTGAAGAAGCCGCTAATTTGCTCACAGCCTCAGGCCTTGAAGTAGAAGCTGTTGAAACTTTCGAATCACTAAAAGGCGGATTAAAAGGTTTGGTGGTTGGCCATATTTTAGAATGCGCCAAACACCCCGATGCCGACCGCTTAAGTTTAACCAAAGTAGATATAGGTACAGGAGAAACTTTTTCAATTGTTTGCGGCGCACCAAATGTTGCCGCAGGACAAAAAGTTATTGTTGCAACAATTGGCACGATGTTATTTTCAAGTGAAGGCGAACCTTTCGAAATAAAAAAATCTAAAATTCGCGGCGCGGCCAGTGAAGGCATGATCTGCGCTGAAGATGAAATTGGCTTGGGAAAAAGTCACGCCGGAATAATGGTTTTACCTCCCGATACCAAAACCGGATTACCGGCCGCTGAGTATTTCAAGATAGAGAACGATACAGTTTTAGAGATCGGGTTAACCCCCAACAGAAGCGACGCCGCTTCGCATTTAGGTGTTGCGCGCGACCTTGCGGCAATTGTAAATTCTTCCGGCACTGAAAATAAACTTCAAATAAATTTAAAGGGTTTAAATCCTTTAGACGAATCGACCAACTTAAATAAAGTTGAAATATTGATTGAAAATAAGGAGGCCTGCCAACGATACAGCGGTCTCACCATTACCGGTATTACCGTAAAGGAGAGCCCAAGTTGGTTACAAAACCGGTTAAAAGCAATTGGTTTAAGACCCATAAATAATATTGTTGATATTACCAATTTTGTTTTGCACGAATTGGGTCAACCTTTACACGCGTTTGATCTTGAAAAAATAAAAGGCAACAAAATTATTGTACGAACTGCTAAAACAGATGAAAAATTTGTAACACTCGATGGTGTGGAACGCAAATTAGTAAAAGATGATCTGATGATCTGCAACGAAAATGCGCCCATGTGCATTGCCGGCGTTTTTGGAGGATTGGAGAGCGGGGTAACCGAAAAAACAACTTCTATTTTTTTAGAAAGTGCCTACTTTAATTCTTCTTCCATTCGTAAAACATCTAAACATCACGGATTAAAAACCGATGCTTCCTTCAGATTTGAAAGAGGAACAGATCCTGAAATGACAGTGACCGCTTTAATAAGAGCAGCAAATTTAATTTTTGAATTGGCCGGCGGATCAATGGGAATGGACATTGCAGATGTTTATCCCGAAAAAATGGAACCGTATAAGATAGCGTTCTCTTACAACAATTGTAATAATTTGATCGGGAAAGAAATTCCGAGTGCTACCATTAAAAATATTTTCACCAATCTTGGTATTATTATTGAACACGAAGGAAACGACGGTTTGCTTTTAAGTGTGCCACGATTTAAAACGGATGTAACACGCGAAGCGGATGTGATCGAAGAAATAATGCGGATCTATGGATACAATAATGTTGAAGTGAGTAAAGCAATTTCTTATACCGCTTTTAATGAACCGAAAAATTTTGATATCGCGCTTGAAAATAAAGTAGCAAGTGTTTTAGAAGGTTTTGGTTTTAACGAAACCATGGGCCTATCTTTAACAAAAGCGTCTTATTATCCCGAAAAAAATACAAACGTAAAAATTTTAAATCCTTTAAGCACCGATCTTAACGTATTACGCGGAGATATGATTTATAGCGGACTTGAGGCCCTTGCGTATAATATTAACCGCAAAAATGCTGATCTGAAATTATTTGAGATAGGCAGAACATACAGCCGGGCATTAGAAGCGGATACAGATCAGAACAAATATTCTGAACAAAAACATTTGAGCCTTTTTGTAAGCGGTAATTTATTTAACGAAAATCCTTACGCATTAAAACAAAGATCCGACCT
>JANYBY010000199.1 GCA_025360565.1 Bacteroidota bacterium | reverse complement strand
AAGAAAAATGGAAAATTGTTACAGATTCTCTCAGATGTCGGATTTAACTTATCATTCATCGTTGGTTCAGGTACACCTTATACAAGAAACAGCGCTGCGTTTGCTTTAGGAAGCTCTAAATCAAATATCCTTGGCCAAATTAACGGTTCATCAAAACCATGGAACTTTAGAAGTAATTTACGTGTAGATAAAAATATACCATTGACCTGGGGTAAAGAGGGAGACAATAAAAAAACCGCGAACCTGAATATTTATTTACAAGTGCTTAATTTATTTAACCGTAAAAATGTGCTGAACGTTTATTCATACACCGGAAATGCTGACGACGATGGATATTTAACTTCAACACAGGCGGCGCAGGCACTTGCATTAGCTAACAATGCAGTAGCATATTCAAATATGTATCAAATAAGAGTGAATAATCCGGCAAACTATAGTTTACCGCGTCAGGTGAGGATAGGTTTAGTTTTTAACTTTTAATAATAAAGGAGGAATTTAATATGAAAAAATTAATTATTTTATTAAGCGCTTTAGCTACTCTGCCATTTATGGCAAAAGAAAAGCAAGCAGGCGAAAAGCATGTGGGTAGCCATGATACTCAGCCATTAAATGGAAGAGTAAGCGCCGCCTGTGCCGCGCCTAAATTGAGTCACGAAATTTCGTATAATAACGTAAGAACAATTATTTGGACCGGTGGCGATATGTGGTGGGATCTAGCTACCAGCGCGCGTTACATTGTTCCAAAAACATTCGATACTAAAAATGCCGTTAACTCAAGTTTTGCCGGCTCTGTTTGGTTGGGCGGTTTAGACCAAGGCGGACAATTAAAAATTGCTGCAATGACCTATCGTCAAAACGGTATCGACTTTTGGCCCGGCCCTTTAGATACTACCAATGCTTCAGCAGATCCCGCGGAATGCGCACGGTACGATCAGATCTATGAAATTACCAGAGATGAGGTTGATAGATTTGTTGCAGGTAAGGGCGGTATAACTTCTAATATTTCTGCATGGCCGGGTAATGGCGATGTAAGTAAAAATCAAGGAAGAATGTTAGCACCATTTTACGATTCAAACGGCGATGGTTTTTATGACCCTACAACCGGAGATTATCCGGCTTACGATGTAAATAATTTGGCATTAAAAGACGCATTCGGATATTGTAAAGCAAAATTATACGGCGATTATACATTGTTCTGGGTATTTAATGATAATGGTGGCGTACATACCGAAACAAAAGGTACACCTATTGGTGTTGAGGTTCGTGCGCAGGCCTTTGAATTTAAAACCAACGATGAAATTAATAACATGACTTTTTATAGTTACGAGGTATTTAACCGGTCATCGTTCCAATTGAACAAAACGTATTTCACAATTTGGAACGATTGCGATCTAGGTTATTTCTTAGATGATTATGTAGGTTGCGATGTAAAAAGAGGTTTAGGGTATATTTACAATGCCGATGTGTTTGATGAAACAGCTTTGGGTGTAAATGGGTATCAGGATTTTCCGCCTTCATTAGGTTGCGACTTTTTTAGAGGGCCGCTTGCCGATCCAAACGATGGAATTGATAATGATCAGGATGCAGGTTCAGGTTTACCAAATAGCGGCACCGACGAACCCGGCGAATCTATTCAAATGAGTCGTTTCACTTACTACAATAATAACTACGGAGCATTTCCTCCTCAAACAACAAACCCCGATTTTAATATTCACTATTATAATTATATGACAGGTTTTTGGAAAGACGGTTCTCCATTCACAGTTGGTGGCAACGCTTATGGCGGAAGCTCTCCTTCTCAATTTGTTTACGACGGAGATCCTGTGAACAATACAGGGTGGACAGAAAAAAACGCGGGTAATTTACCGGGCGATCGCCGCTTTTTACAATCAGCCGGCCCTTTTACCTTAAAACCCGGGGCAGTAAATTACGTAACCTTTGGTATGCCTTGGGCTCAAAGCCCTAATAAAGGCGGAAATATTGAGTCGGTTAAACTTTTAAAAGTGGCCGATGACAAAGCACAAGCCTTGTTTGATAATTGTTTTAAATTATTAGATGGCCCTGAAGCGCCGGATATGACCATTCAAGAATTGAATGACGAATTGATCATTTATTTAACCAATCAAAAAGGATCAAACAATTTTAGATATTTTAATAATGATTACGCTGAAGAAGATATCACTATTTTATCTGACCCTACTTCTACAGTTCAGGCTTTAAGTAATCCTGATAAGTTTTACCGTTTTGAAGGATACATTGTTTATCAGGTTAGAGATGGAAATGTTTCGTCAACCGATTTAACCGATCAAAGCAAAGCGCATGCAATATTTCAATGCGATGTTAAGAACGGAATAAGCCGCTTAGTAAATTATCTTCCCGATAATTCTATAGGAACATTTGCCCCAAAAATTATGGTTGAAGGTGCTGATGCTGGAATAACTTCTACTTTCAGAGTAACACAGGATGCTTTTTCAACAGGCGAAAATAAAGCGCTTGTAAATAATAAGTCGTACTATTTTATTGCCGCTGCCTACGCCTACAATAATTATTTAACTTACGCGCAAGACGTTTCTCCTCTGCAAAGTCAAACTGCAAATTATTTGGGTCAAAAACGTCCTTTTTTGGAAGGAAGAAAACTTAAAAAAATTGCAGGCATTCCTCATTTAATTGATGAAGAAAAGGATGGAACAATTATGCAATCTGTTTATGGTTTTGGCCCAAAAATTACACGACTTGAAGGTCAGGGTAATGGCGGAAATAAATTAACCTTAACGCAGGCGAGCGAAGATGAGATTGTTGCAACCGGCTTTAAAGCTGATCCGCAATACGAAAGCGGTCAGGGCCCAATTAGCATAAAAGTGGTTGATCCATTAAATGTTAAGCCGGCTGATTTCAGGTTTAAATTAATAAATAAAAATTTCCATACCGGTATTAAAGATTCACCGGATGGGCTTAACTACACCAATAATCCATCACAGCCAAGAACTTGGTTAAACCCAATGCCATCTGCAGCTGCAAACTCTACAAACGGTTTAACAGGTAACGGAGCAAATAATGCAGCGTTAAATGTGGATAATATGAGTTGGGAACTTACAAACCTTACAACCGGAAAAGTGTACCACCCTAACGAACCAAATTGGGCAACAAATACACCAACATCTTCGTCCGCGTATAAAGATACCCTGTACCAAACCATTAAAGTTGGTAACGAATTTTATTTCCCTGAACTTGGTTTTTCTGTTGTTGTAAAACAAACTCCCGATCCGGGCGAATTCTTAAACAGCTTTACCGATTTTAAGAGTGCTTTATCTTCTACCTACACAGGCGCTGCTACCGAAACATTTTTAGGGGCAAGCTACTCTGTATTTAATGGTACAAGTAATTGGATAGCTAATATTCCGGATGTTGATGGTACCTCACCTTTTAACTGGATCTTATCTGGTAATAATCAAACTGTTGGTAACGAAGACGCGTATTATAATCTTACCTCCGATAAAAAACCGCAGGCATTTTATGATCCGAATAAACAATTCGGAAAAATATTAGGCGGCGGTTGGGCACCGTATATGTTATGTGCAGGTTACTATTCTGTAAGCCCAAGTGCCGGTGGTTTTCCTTCACGAATTTATGGCGGTCCCTCTTTTGACGGCAGGGTTTGGGCTAATGATGCTTATTTCATTAATAATTATGGTCTTAGTGCAACACCTAACTCTAATCTTTTCACCGAAGGCGCCGGAGCAGATGGCGGCCATACCGATATGAGAAAATTAAGCAGCGCGGTAATTGTTTATACACATGATAAAAGTAAATGGACCAGATGTGTGGTGCTCGAGATGCAGGAAAAATCTTCATTAAGCGAAGGCAAAGCTCCTTTCTTCTCTCCAAGAAATCACCGTTCGGTTGACAGAAACGGAAACGTTGCTTCATCCGCAAGTGATACATTGCCGAGTACAAACACCGATCATCCAAACTATATTTCCGGAAAAGGAATGGGTTGGTTCCCTGGTTATGCAATTAATATTGAAACCGGTGAAAGATTAAATATGGCTTTTGGCGAAGACAGTTATCAAAAAGAAAATAACGGAACCGATATGGTTTGGAATCCAACTTCCGGCGTTAATACTCCTTTCCCATACGCAATGGGCGGTAAACATTTTGTTTACGTTTTTGCAGGCAATGTTATCTCTTCTAAATTTACAAATACCGGAATCTTTAATTGGGAAACAGATCTTGATGGTGTTGATTATGGCGTTGGCAGATACGATGCCGGCAAACGTATGATGCGTTTATTAACCACCTTCTTTAATCCTCTTTATTGCACAGGTTCTTTATCTAATGGTCAAATGAATCCATTAAACGGAGTTGAAAGGGATATTATGTGGGTTTCTATTCCAACTGTAAGAAGCGGTTTCGAATTCAAAGATCCTGCAAACATGCCGTCTGATGTTAAGTTTCAGATCAATGTAGCAAAACCATATAGATACGGTTATTCAGGAGTATCAACCTTCACCAGTCAAACTACGGCTAACTTTAATAAGTACCAGTCAGTAACAACCGCTAGTAATTTAACCCAGCATATTAAAGCTGCGCCTGCAAACAACAACTTCCCTTACTATTCATTTAACACAAATGAAATAGCAACCTTGTTTAACCAAGCCGATGTTGCAAAAAATGGTTTAGATAAAATAAGAGTTGTACCAAATCCTTATTACGGTTCTTCCGCCTACGAAACTAAAAGGATCGATAACAGAGTGAGAATTACAAATCTTCCAAATAAATGTAAGATCAGGATCTATAGTATGAACGGAACCCTTATACGCACCTTTACACGTGATGTTTCAGGACAAGAAGATGAAATTGTTTACGATGGTGATACTAAACAGGCAAGACGTGTTTCTTACTTGGATTGGGATCTTAAAAACGAAAACAACATTACAGTTGCCAGCGGTTTATACATATTCCATATAGATGCGCCGGGCATTGGCGAAAAAATTCTAAAATGGTTTGGTGTAATGCGTCCTTTAGATGTTCAAAACTACTAATGTAAAAAAGAAAAAATCTTTATGATAACAAATTTAAAATATATAGGACTTTCAGCGGCGTTGCTTGCATCAACCGCTGCAAACTCAGGTAATCCTGAGCGTTCGGGACAGGCCGGCGCAAGCCAATTGCTTATTAATCCGTATGCAAGAAACTCAGGTATGGTTGGCTCTAACTCGGCAAAAGTACGCGGGCTCGAAGCTCAGTTCTTAAACGTTGCAGGAACAGCTTACACACGTAAAACCGAATTTATTTTTAATCGCTCTAATTGGCTGCAAGGCACCGATATTTTTATTAATAGTTTTGGTTTAACACAAGGTGTTGGCGAAACCGGAACAATTGGTTTTGGCGTTGTGGCGATCAATGCGGGTAAAATTGATATTACCACCGAAGATCAGCCCGATGGTGGTTTAGGAACTTATACCCCTACTTTTTATAATATTAGTTTGTCTTACGCTAAAATGTTCTCGGATAATATCTACGGCGGTATTAATGTGAAAATAATAAACGAACAAATACCAAACGTTTCGGCGCAAGGTGTCGCTATCGATGCGGGTATCCAATATCATACCGGCAAATACGATCAAATTCACATAGGTATCTCGTTACGAAACTGGGGGCCAAAAATGACTTACCGCGGAGATGGATTAAGCCGCCAAACAAGCGTAAAATATGGTAATAACTACGAGTTAACTGTAAACAACCGTTCTGGTGCTTTTGAATTACCTGCCTTGGTAAACATTGGCGCATCTTACGATTTTTATTTACAAAAAGACAGCAGCGGCGTTTCTAAAAAGCACCGTTTAACTTTGAACGGAACTTTTACCTCAAACTCTTTTACAAACGATAACTTTTTAACCGGTATTGAATACGCCTGGAAAGATATGTTAATGTTAAGAGGCGGTCTTTATACCGAAAAAGGTATTTTTACCGGTAACGACAGAAGAACCGTATTTACAGGCCCTGCCGCAGGTGCAACTTTCGAGATCCCTTTTAACGAGAAAAAATCAACCGTTGGTTTAGATTATTCTTACAGGTTTACAAATCCTTTTGGCGGAACGCACACGTTTGGCTTAAGAATGAATTTATAAAAAAAATTACTATTTTTGTTAATATTAAAGAGTCCCGACGAATATCGGGATTCTTTGTTTTTTAAACTGGAATAAATAGATTTCGTTTCAAAGCATAGAAACCATGGCGCAACAGATTGGGTATTATACGGAAGAAGGTTTGCAAAAGCTGAAAAAGGAATTGCATCAGTACGAAACCATTGATAGAAAAAAATGTACGGCTGCAGTTGCCGAAGCCCGCGATAAAGGCGATTTAAGCGAAAACGCAGAGTACGATGCCGCACGCGAAGCCCAAGCTTTATTGGAAGTAAGAATAGGCAAATTAAAAACAGTAATTGCCAACGCCAGACTGGTTGACGAAACTTTACTGGACCTAAGCAAAGTGAGTATTTTAACCACCGTTAAAATAAAAAACACTAAGAATGGAGCAACCATGAAATACACTTTGGTTGCCGAGAATGAAGCTGATCTTAAACTCGGAAAAATTTCGGTTGATTCGCCGATCGGAAAAGGTTTGCTCGGAAAAAAAGTAGGACAAAAAGCCGATGTGCAAATTCCCGCAGGTAAAGTTACTTTCGAAATATTAGAAATCTCGATCTGATAATATGGCGAGCGTTTTTTCGAAAATAGCTGCCGGACAAATTCCCTCTTACAAAATTGCCGAAGACGAAAATTTTTTCGCTTTTCTTGATATTGCTCCTTTAAAAAAAGGCCACACGCTGGTAATTCCCAAAAAAGAAACCGATTATATTTTTGATC
>JANYBY010000170.1 GCA_025360565.1 Bacteroidota bacterium | reverse complement strand
CATCAAAATCAAAATTATAAGCATACTTATGATCGTTGGTATCTTTAAATTCTTTATTATAATCCCTTATTGAACTCATGTTGTATTCTAAATTAAAAGGTGCATAATTACCAAACCATCTTTTTCTGTTATTTGATCGAATTTATTTTTTTTATAAAAATTCAAGGCAATTTTATTTTTTGAGGCAACTTCCAATTTAATTTCTTTTAATTTCTTTTTTTTTGCATCTTCCACGCACAAGTTTAATAGTTTTGATGCAATACCTTTGCCCGACTCTTTTTTAATAACACTTATGTTGCTTATAAATACAAAATTACCTTCTTTATTCAAATACGCGGCAATTAATCCAACAAGTTCTTCTTCTTTCCAGGCTTCAAACGTTATGGCTTTACTTGATAATTTGTCGGAATACTGTTCTAAATTAACTCTTTTGCTTAAATGTGGAATAAACAATTTATCACATTTTTTTAAATGCGAATAAATGGCCTCTTTTGAAGCCGTATTTGTTTTAAAAATGATATACTTTAAAGACATGTTGTTTAATTTTGAACTTTTAGAGGGTAAAATTTTTCTTTTAGCCTGAACATGAATACCCAACTAAGCAAAAGACTAAGGGGATATATAGTGGCAAAGTATCTGTATTCAGAATAACGAAAGCAAAAGAAAAGAAGAAAAAGATGCACAACAACATATAAAGAAATAAGCAAAGTATAATCCTTCCTTTTAAAATTAAAGATCAATAATAAAAAGGCGGAGATCGCGCCACAAAAACCAAAAACAAAGTAAAACCCCATGTAGGTAAGTTTCATGGTTTTTTGAAAAATGTTAAGCCGGTTGAATGGTAATGGCGACAAAGTATAGGCACCATACCCATTGAGCAAGAATTTTTTTAGAACAAAAAAAGTGCTCGCGTAATACAGTAATGATTTTTCTTCTTTGAACGATAGGGTGTAGGAATTAAAAGTGCGCTTTATTTTTTGTAATCTCTCCGGGGTTTTGCCCTTTTCGTATAAGGCAATTTCTTCTCTAATGGCTTTAAGAGAATCTAAATTATATTTTGAAGTGTAAATGTAAGCGGGAAGTTGAATTTTGGGATCGGGCTTAATGCTATTGACCCCAAAGAATAATATTTCCGAATGAGGTTCCCAATATACAAAATCACCACCCCAGCTTATTAAAAAATTAACCTCCTCCTGATTATAATTGCTCAGCAATTCCTGATAATAAAATTTAAAACTCATTAAAGGGTGCAGATCTTTATGATTTTTGTAATTGTAACTGATCCACAAACTATCAACAATACAAAAAGGGATAAAGAACCAAAGAAGTGTAAGGATCACTTTTTTGCGGTTCAGAAATAAATAAGACAACATGAAAAAGAAAAATGCCACGCCAAAAGAAATGAGAGCCGGGCGTAAAAAAACAGCGAATACAAAAAGGAATCCTGCCGGCAAATATTTTTTAAAATTGACGGTATTAAAATTAACCACCGCAAAATATACAGCAAATACGATAACGGACGCCGCTAAACCATCGGCAAGTATTCGCGCGTTGTAATGCGCCACGTATGAAGAAAATAAGTATGAATAGAAAACCAAATTGAAAAAAGCAATATTTTTTTTAATTAAATATCCCAATTTGGCTAAATACAAAACACTAAAAGCGTGAAGTATGGTTTGCACAACCACCACCGCGCATAAACCAATTTTTAAACCAAAACAATAAATAAATGGAACAAGGAATAAGGAGTAACCGGGCATTTTACCGTAAGGGTAATAGTAACCGGAGTCTATAATGTTAATTGCGCCATTTATATATTCAATTGCATCACCTGCAATAAAAGCGATAGTGCCTTTAATAAAAAAACTCTTAAATTCAATATACTGCCAAATAAAAAAAAAGATCAAAATAATAAGTGCAATACAGATCGGCTTTTTGTTTTCAGCAGGATCTAACGTAAAATATTTAATGATCTTGCCCAATTAATTTTTTTGTTTTGCTACAAACTCTTTCAGATCCGCTTCTGTAGTTGTGTAAGAAAAGAGATCGGAAATGTTCAGGAAATTTTCTTTATCCGTGCAATAAAAAAATATAAGTTTAGCGGCCTCCAGCTTTTCACGGTCATGAACAAATTTGTTTAGGATCAATTTAATTTGTGTGGACGAGTAACAATTATCCACATACATTTTTTTAAATTGCATTAATCGTTCGGAATCATTATCATAAACGGTAAGTTTCGCGTTCATTTGTTCTATATCGCTTTGCTTTGCTTCTAAAGTGCAGGTTACGCCGGAATGTAGTTTTAGGTCACCAACGTTTTGAAGCAAAGATGCCAGTTCTTTTTTGGAGGATTCAAGTTTAAAAGTACTGTCTAAATGTTTTGAGCGGTTTTTATCTGTAAGATTTGAATAGGAAAGTTTTATCAATTTTAATTTTTCAATTTCAAACACAATGTGTACCAAAATTTTATTCAATTGCCCTACACTTATGCAATTATTACGGGTGGTGTTTTCGGCAATACTAAATTTGTCATCATCAATTTCCGCCTTATTCATTAAAATAGCTAAATAATTAAGATAACTGGCGGGCATAGCCGTTTTGCAATCTCCCGTTTTGGGCAAATTATTAAAGTAAACGGGGTCGCCATCTTTTAATTCGCAGTAATGTCCTAAAATAGTATTACGGTATTTTGCGCTGGTATCAATAACCGGCTTTAACGGCACTAATGGGCTCGGCAGACTTATAATTTGTTTTGTGCCCTCGAATGTAAACTTTACTTTGTTTGTTTTGGTATCAACGGAATAATCAAACTCCGTGTTTTTTACCGACTTACCTTTTTCTAAAAAATAAAGTAATTGCCTGCCCGTTCTTTTATTGGTAAACTCTACTTTTATTTGCAAAGTGTCATCCAAAATATTTCCTACTAAAATACTTGCCTGCGGCGTTTCGTTCAATAATTTTCCTTCGGCATATGCTTTAAAAGCTTCCCCGTTCCGGGAATAAAGGTGTAAATGGTTTTGGGCAATGCCCTGAAATAGCTGTAAACCAAAAAATATCAAAAAAGCATATCTCACAGTCTAAATTTAAGCTTTATTTTCTTTAAAATAATCAAACACCATTGCCGCTTTACTTTTGCCAACCACTTTTTCTAATTCTTCCAAACTTGATTCTCTGATATTTTTTACGCTTTTTAATTCTAACAATAATTTACCCGCCGACTTTTCGCTGATGCCTTTTATTTCGCTCAATTCTGTTTTAAAAGTTTCGCGGCTGCGTTTATTTCGGTGATGTGTAATTCCAAATCGATGCGCCTCATCGCGAATGTGTTGAATTACTTTTAAAGTTTCACTCCGTTTATCAAGGTATAATGGAATGGAATCTCCCGGAAAATAAATTTCTTCCAATCGTTTAGCAATTCCAATGATCGCAATTTTTCCAAACAATTTTAATTTTTTTAAACTTTCAACAGCTGCGCCCAGCTGACCTTTACCGCCATCAATCACAATTAATTGCGGAAGCGGCAATTTTTCTTCAAGTACTCTGGAGTATCGTCTCAAAATAACTTCTTCCATGGTTGCAAAATCATCGGGGCCTTCAACCGTTTTTACATTGTAATGTCTGTATTCTTTTTTAGCGGGTTTGCCGTCAATAAAAACAGGCATTGCACTCACGGCATGCGCGCCTTGTATATTACTATTGTCAAATCCTTCAATACGCCGCGGCTGTTCCGTTAAACGTAAAGCCTTCATCATTTGGTTCATGATCCGGTCGGTATGACGCTCCGGGTCTGTAAGCGCGATTTGCGTTTCGCGTTCGTGTTTGTAGCTCATGGCGTTTTTGTAACACAGATCCATCAAATGTTTTTTATCGCCGATCTTTGGCACAACGTATTCGCAATCGGGCAAAACAATTTGTGGCGCAAACGGCACTAAAATTTCTTTGCTTGCGCTGTTAAACCGGTTTCTGAATTCTAAGATCGAGAACAATAATAATTCCTCATCACTCTCATCAATTTTTTTTCGCAACTCAATCGTTTGTGCGTGAATAATAGCCCCGTTATTAATTTTGAAATAATGCACATAGGCGCTTTTTTCATCGGTGATCATATTCACCACATCAATATTTGTAATGGATGGATGCACAACCTGCGATTTACCTTCGTAATTACTTAAAATTTCAATTCTGTTTTTAAGATCTTCGGCCAATTCAAAATTTAAAGCGGTACTTGCTTCGTGCATTTTATTTTTGAGATCACGCAAAGCACTTCCCAATTCACCCTTCAAGATCTGACGAATTTCTTTTATATTATCGTTGTATTCTCCTTCTTCTTGTTTGGATACACACGGCGCTTTGCAGCGGCCGATATGGTATTCCAAACAAGCCCTGAATTTTCCTTTTGTAATGTTTGCTTCGCTTAAGTCGTAGTTACAAGTGCGAAGTGGATAAATTTGCCTTATCAGATCTAACACCGCATGCATCATTTTTACCGAAGCGTACGGCCCAAAATATTCATCTTTATTTTTTATGATGTTCCGCGTATAAAATAACCTTGGGAAACGTTCGTTTTTTAAAACAATTGACGGATAGGTTTTATCGTCACGCAGATTTACGTTGTACTTTGGCTTTAAACTTTTAATTAAATTATTTTCAAGCAGCAGGGCATCCAATTCGGTATTTACTTTTACGGTTTTTATATCCGTAATTTTTTTTACCATTAAGCGCAGGCGTCCCGAATCGTGTTCCTTTGTAAAATAACTTGAAACCCTTTTTTTTAAATTTTTTGCTTTGCCAACGTATAACAAAACATTGTCTTCGTCAAAATACTGATAAACGCCCGGGGTATCGGGCAAGGTTTTTATTTGTGATTGTAAATGTTCTGAGAAATCTTGCTTCACTTAAAAAAACTTATAAATAAACCGCTCCGCCAATAGAATCTGTTTTGGCGCCTGTTACGGATCGTAAGATGTTTGTTTTTTCCTGCAAACGCAAATAACCTAAAAACGCGAAAATGAGCGCTTCTTTAAATTGTATTATTTGGTTGTTGGGAATGATAACTTCTCCTGCGAACTTTTGTCTTAAAGCGTTGATCAAAAAAGTATTGTAAGCACCGCCCCCGGTAATTAAAACATTTTTTAAATTATTTTCGTTCAGCGCCCTCGCTATTTCTTCGGCAATATAGGTGCAAAACGTAGCCAGTTTATCTTCGTTGCTGATACTGAATTTTAATAAAATAGGCAGTGCCATTTTTTCAAAATACTCTCGCGATAAAGATGTTTTTTCTGTGATGTGCAATAACTGAACCAATCTCGCCAGCAAGGCTTCATTCACTTTTCCGGAAGACGCAAAATTTCCATCCTCATCAAAGGGTTTTCCCAAACGTTCGGCTAAATAATTAAGCATCATATTGGCAAAACAAACATCGTAAGCAACTCTTTCGCCGTTCTTATTAAACGAAATATTTGCAATGCCGCCAATGTTTAAACAAGCATCGTAATTTGCAAAAAGTAGTTTATCGCCTATGGGCACTAAGGGCGCGCCTTGCCCGCCATTCGCCGCATCAGTACTTCTAAAATCGCAAACCGTTGTAATGCCTGTATTAGCCGCAATTGTGGCCCCGCAACCAATTTGAGTTGAAAATCCAACGGCCGGCTGGTGAAAAACAGTATGTCCGTGCGAGGCAATGGCAACAGGTTTTACAGGACCATCCTGCAAAAATAAATTTACTTCTTTGGCAATGTATTTGCCGTATAAATGATGAAGGTTAAAATACTGAAGAGCCGAGGCGTTTTTAATATTATTAAGTTTTTCCCTTCTTTCGCTTGTGTATTCAATGGTTTGGCACTTAATTATTTTAAAGGAATATAAATTGTTGGCCTCTTCAAACTCGCACAATGCAAGATCCAACCCGTCGAGCGAGGTGCCGCTCATGAGGCCTAAAATAATTGTTTTATCACCGATTTTCTTTGCCAAATTAATTATTCTTTTTTTGGTGGGTGAAATCGTATATATTTGTAATCTACAAAAGTATACACAAATTTAGTATAAACCATTAATATAAACACCATGCATTTTGATTTATCCGAAGAACATTTAATGATTCAAAAAGCGGCCCGCGAATTTGCCCAAAACGAATTAAAACCGGGGGTGATAGAGCGTGACGACCAACAGAAGTTTCCGACGGAGCAGATAAAAAAAATGGGAGAGCTTGGTTTCCTTGGTATGATGGTGGATCCAAAGTACGGTGGTGGCGGTATGGATGCGGTTTCGTACGTTTTGGCCATGGAAGAAATTAGTAAAATAGATGCCAGTTGCAGTGTGGTAATGAGCGTAAATAATTCCTTGGTTTGCTGGGGATTGGAATCGTTTGGAAATGAAGAACAAAAACAAAAATACCTTGTTCCCTTAGCAAAAGGCGAAAAAATTGGTGCATTTTGTTTAAGTGAGCCTGAAGCGGGCAGTGATGCTACTTCGCAAAGAACAACCGCTATTGATAAGGGCGATCATTATTTAGTGAATGGTACAAAAAACTGGATCACCAATGGTAACAGCGCTTCTGTTTATTTAGTAATGGTGCAAACAAATGTTGAACTTGGGCACAAAGGAATTAATTGTTTAATTTTAGAAAAAGGTATGCCCGGTTTTGTGGTTGGCCCGAAAGAAAATAAAATGGGTATTCGCGCAAGCGATACACACTCGTTAATGTTCGAAAATGTAAAAGTACCAAAGGCAAATCGTATTGGCGAAGAAGGTTTTGGTTTTAAATTTGCCATGAAAACCTTAAGCGGAGGCCGCATTGGTATTGCCTCGCAGGCATTGGGCATTGCAAGCGGTTCGTACGAACTGGCTTTACAATATTCTAAAGAACGCAAAGCTTTTGGAAAAGAAATTTGCAATCATCAGATCATACAATTTAAATTGGCCGATATGGCTACACGCATTGAAGCCGCGCGCTTATTGATATACAGAGCAGCATGGTTAAAAGATAATCATTTGCCAATGGATAAAGAAAGTGCCATGGCTAAAGTGTTTGCAAGTGAAACTGCTATGTGGGTAAGTACCGAAGCCGTTCAAATTCATGGCGGATATGGTTACGTAAAAGAATACCATGTTGAGCGTTTAATGCGCGACGCAAAAATTACCCAGATCTACGAAGGCACCAGCGAAGTGCAGCGTATTGTGATTTCGAGGCAGGTGATCGGGAAGTAAACAGATAATCATAAAACGATTAAAAAAATCCGCCCCGAAAAGGCGGATTTTTCTATTAAAATTTTTCCTTAAAAACAAGCTTTTTTTACCAAAATTATTACGTAGCTTTATACTTCAAAATGCCACCAAGCCACATAGCGCCTAAGTTCACAAAGTTTTTTCTTAGTGATACCTTAGTGTTTTGGAGCCTTAGTGGCAAAAAATAGTATTTTGAGATAATGAGCCAGTTTAACGACGATGCCGAAGGGCAAAGTGATAAAGAATTTGAGAAGAACTTAAAGCGGTTTGAAGATATGCTGACGGATGGTCAGCCCCAGTTTTTTGACGCCGATGACATTGAAGAAATAATTGATTATTATCTTCAGTGGTTAAACTATGAGCTTGCAAAAAAAGCGATCGATTATGGTTTAGAAAGATTTCCTTATTCGGCCATTATAAAGATCCGTTACGCGCAATATCTTTCCAGTCAGCATTACACCCACGAAGCCCTTACCATTTTAAACGAGGTTGAACAAATTGAACACAATAACTTTGATCTGTATATGGCGCGCGGATATATATACAGCCAAATGGGTTTGGGCGAACAGGCCATTGAAAATTTTAAGAACGCCATTCCGCTTGCAGAGTATAAAGACGAAGTGTATGTTGCATTGGGAATTGAATTTTTAAATGAAGATAAACCAAACGACGCTTTGTACTATTTAAAAAAAGCCATTAAATTAAATTCAAAGAACGAAGTAGCGTTAAATGAATTGTCTTTGTGTTTTGATCTTACCGGAAAATCGGAGGAAGCCGTAACTTTTTTTCAAGAATATATTGATAACCATCCCTACAGTTATTACGCGTGGTTTAATTTGGGTTTATCTTACGGCCGCGTTGGTTTGTATGAGAAGGCTGTGGAGGCTTATGATTACGCGCTGGCCATTAACGAATCATTTAGTTCGGCTTATTTTAATAAGGCCAATGCCCTTGCGCAATTAGGATTGTATCTGGAAGCAATTGAGGTTTATAAAGAAACATTTAAATACGAGGATCACGACCCAACAACGTATTATTATATTGGCGAGTGCTTCGAAAATTTAAACCGGTTTGAAGAAGCCTTGGTTAATTATAATAAATGTGTAAAGTTAGATCCCGCAAACGGAGATGCCTGGCTTGGAATTGGTGTTGTGCTGGATGCTTTGAACCGTTTAACCGAAGGGATCCATTACATAAAAAAGGCCATTGAAATAAATCCAAACGATGCCGAGTACTGGTATGTATTTGCCGAAGTACAGCAAAAACTGGGCTTTCAGGAAGAGGCAGCCATGGCATATCAGCGCGTAATTGAATTAGATTACGATGATTTTGATGTATGGTTGGATTATAGTAAACTACTTCACGAATCGGGTTACATTAAAGAGGCCGTTGAAACACTGAGCGAAGGAATAAAACATTTTCCGCAGGTGGCCGAAATGTATTATCGTATGGGAATAATGCTTTTAGAAAAACAAAGCAGAAAAGAATCGCTCGAATTTTTTGAGAAAGCGTTGTCGCTTGATTTTAGTAAACACGAAATGATCTTTGATTACGCACCCGTGCTACAACAGGATAAAGAACTTTTAAATTTAATTGCTAATTATAAAAAATAAATATGCCCGGCAAACTTATAGTAGATCTTTCACATTTACCGGATCGTACGGTTAAACCGCGCAAAAATGGCGTAACAATGGTAATGGATAAAGGCATTAGTTTGCGCCAGGCCGAAGATTTTGTTGAAATAAATCAGGAGTATGTTGATTTTTTAAAACTCGGGTTTGGCACTTCCTTCATTACAAAAAATGTAAAACAAAAAGTTAAGTTGTACAAGGATGCCGGCATGAAAGTATATGCCGGTGGTACTTTGTTCGAAGCATTTGTGGTGCGAAATAAATTTGACGATTATTTAAAATATATTTCCGAATTGGGATTGGATTGCGCAGAAGTAAGTGATGGAAGTATTGAATTAAGCCACGAAAAAAAATGCGAGTACATAAGTACACTTGCTAAAGATTTTACGGTTTTAAGCGAGGTGGGAAGTAAAGAAGAAGGAGTTATAATTCACCCCGCGCGGTGGATAAGAATGATGCTCAACGAATTGGAGGCGGGATCGTTTAAAGTAATTGCCGAAGCAAGAGAAAGTGGCACCGTAGGTATTTACCATAAGAACGGAAGCGCACACACCTTATTAATTAACCGAATTGTAAATAAAGTAAAGATCGAAAATATTATTTGGGAAACGCCGCAAAAAAGTCAGCAGGTTTATTTTTTAAAATTGTTTGGCGCAAATGTAAATTTGGGGAATATAGGGGTAGATGATGTTATTCCTTTAGAAACGTTGCGTTTGGGATTAAGAGGCGATACCTTCTTTACTTTTTTACCCGAAGAAATGAAACTGGAAATTCTGTAGGAATTGAGAATTAAAAATTAATAATGAAGAATAGTCGCAGTTGTCACGTCATATAGAAACACAAAAAAACTTTGTGTCCCTTTGTGACTTAGTGCCTTTGTGGCAAAAAAGCCGAAATATGAAAGAAGTAACCGTAAAAGAATTAAAACAATTGATGGATTCAAAAGCCGATTATCAGTTAATTGATGTGCGCGAAGAATACGAATTTGATGAAGCAAATATTAAAGCCGAATTAATTCCAATGGGTGAAGTGATGGATAATGTGGATAAGATCGCGAAAGATAAACAGGTAATAATTCATTGCCGCAGCGGAAAACGCAGCGCAAGTATTATTCAGGCACTTGAAGCACAGCACGGCTTTACCAATTTGTACAATTTAAAAGGCGGTATTTTAGCTTACATTGAAGAGATTGGATTATAATTTTTTACAACTATCAACTTTTAACCATCAACTATTAACCATCATCCATGTACGAATTATTTAAACACTTAATGCCATTAGATTTTAAATGGATCATGCTGAATTACGGAACCATTATTTATACCATTTTATTTTTGGTTATTTTTATTGAAACCGGTTTGGTGGCCATGCCATTTTTACCGGGCGATTCGCTTTTATTTATGGCAGGCTTGTTTGCCAGATCGGGCGACTTAAATTTGGCTTATATATTTATTTTATTATTTATTGCTGCGGTATTGGGCGATAATTGTAATTACTGGATAGGGCGAAAAGTCGGGATAAAAGTTTTTAATTTAAAGCTCAGAGGAAAACCGCTGGTTAAAAAAGAATATTTAGATAAAACACATTTATTTTTTGAAAAACACGGCACTAAAGCAATTATTATGGCGCGTTTTGTGCCTTTTGTGCGCACGTTTGCCCCATTTGCGGCAGGCATAGCCGAAATGGATTATAAAAAATATTTGTTGTATGATCTATTAGGCGGCGCTTTGTGGATCGGAAGTTTAAGTACCGCCGGTTATTTATTGGGCAATGTTGAATTTATACGCCACCATGTTGACGCGGTTTGCCTCGGTATTATTTTGCTTTCAGTGCTGCCCATTATTGTAGGTTACTTTAAAGGAAGAAAAAAGCCAAATTGATCCGAAAGATTTACATCATCTTATCGTTAAATTATCTCCTGATTTAGAGAAATTTTCTAATTTTTTTAATAAATACCCTCCCGAGGGTATATGTAGATGTAAATTATACTTATATATTTACACCCAATTATTAACCTAAATTATATAAACAAAAAAACAAAAAAATGAAAAAACTACTCCTAATTGCAGTTGCGGCTATATTTGCCACATCATGTTCACGTAAACTTTCTGAAATGACCAAAAATTCCGTAGCATTTCCGGGTATGACAGTTACACGCGCTGATTACAAATTATCAAAAGACGTTAGCGCTGAAGTTGAAGTTAAAGAATGGTCAACTTTAGGGGGATATCTTAAAGGTGCAAAAACTGTTGGCGAAAACAAAAGAGAATTACGTCAGGGTTTTGTAAGTGGTTATGCAATGGATAAAGCGTCTAAGATCGCTATTTACCGTTTGTTAGATGCTAATCCTAATTTTGATTACTTAACTAACATCCGCATCACTAAAGAATTTACAAAAAAGTGGTTGTTATTTTTAACGAAATACAACACAAAAGTTAAAATTGTTGCAAAAGGTATTACTCTAAACACAGAGAAATAAACTTATACAATTAAAAATAAATTACAACAATTTTAAAAAATAATAATAATGAAAAAATTAAGTTTATATACAGCAATCATAGCGTCGTTTGTGGCGCTTGTATCCTGTAAGCCAAGCTCATCGCTTCAGCGCGATATCCGTTATATGGATATCCGTTTTAAGCCTTTGAGCCGCACTGATGTTACACTTGTAGGTAATTTACAAGCTGAGGTTACAATTTCAGGTAAAGGTACCGCAATGGATAAAGCTTTTGCAAACAACGCTAAAGCAGGTAAGTTTTACAAAGAGTTGACAAACATTATGTATTTTGTTCCAGGCGCTGGCGAAGCCATTACCGGTAACTTATACGAAACAAATGTGTTCGAATCTGTTTCAACTACCGCCTCTATCGGAAAAAAGAGACAAAGCTTATTCCAGTCACTTTTCCCTGGACTTTATGCTAAACTAAAAAATGCAAAATTGGGAGCTCCAACTCCAATCGATTTTGGTTACTACGCTTTAGTTGAAAAATATCCTGATGTGGATTATTTTATCAATGTGCGTTTTGACAAAAAACACATTTTATCAGGCAGCAAATGGACAGAAACTGTTATTGTTAAAGCCGACGGCCTTAGATTAAAAACTGATTAATCCGTTTTAATAAAAAATTAAAAGCCGTCCTGATTTAATCGGGACGGCTTTTTTGTTTCTTTAAATTTATTAAAGCGGCTTACATTTTAAATTGAAAGTTTTATAGCATCCAATCTCAATATCGCCATTCAATGTCCAAATTATAAATCTTCAATAATTTTTTACTGTCAACTAATCACGTCTTGCATCTTTTTAGTCCTGCCTCTTGCTTCAGCGCTTCTTGATCTGTTCTATTTCAACTTTTAAGCCTTTCAGCATATTCATAATGCTGTCTAAGTTTAATTCAGTGTTATCGTATTGGTTCATATTAAGGCAACAGGTATATTCCCACAATTCTAACACTTCTTCTGTTTTTACTTTATAGGGTTGATACATTTTATTATCCGAATGCAACTCGATCGCCGCTTCTTTTTTACTGTAATGCATAATGCGTTTATACGAAAGCCCGTCGTCTTTTGTAACAACAATATAGGTATTGCCTATTTTCAGATCTTCAATTCTTTCTAAATATTTTCCAATAACAAAAGAGCCTTCGCGTATTGGCGGCATACTATCACCTTTAATCGGAAAAGCACGGTGCTTGCCTGTTGGTAAAAAAGGCAAACGCATTTGCGGTAATTTTTCAATGTATTCGGGATCGGCGTATCCTTTTAAATAACCCGCCGAAGCTTTTAACGGAATAAGCTCAACCATATCATTGCCATCACTATCTAAAAGAATGGGAAATAAAATACGGTTTTTACCCACTTTCATTAAACCATCCAGATTTGTTTTGCGCAGATCTCCGCGAACCAACGCATCAATGGCAATATGAAAATATTCCGAAAGTTTTATCAGCAGGTCTATTGGCGGCTCATTTCGGGCTTCCTCATACCCGCCAATGCGCGAACGGGTAATTTCTAACTCGTCGGCCATTTGCTCTTGCGAGAGGCCTTTTAACTGGCGTAAAAATTTTAGGTTGTTGGCTATTTTAGTCATTACTATAAATTATAGCATAAAATTACTATTATTTGTAGTAATTAGCTAATATTTTTTAAACTATTTTTTTAAGAGGCTGTTAATTGGCTAGTAACCGAAAATCGTTCACTTATACTCAATTTAATATTATTAGTGAAATGATCCGCTAAAGAAATAGAACGCAGATACCGCTGCCCCGATAGAATCGGGATATGATAGACACGGATTTGATACATTCAAAATAAGTTTAAGGCCATATTTGGAAAACCACACAGTAAATCTCTGCGCCTCTGCGTGAAATAATCCCCGAAAATAATAATCATCCGCGTTATCAGCGTTCAATTACCGCCTGCTGCCGGTATACAGGTTCCATTTGTTACAATTTTTACTTTATTTCACGTTCTCACCTGTGACTTTTTGCTATTTTTACCTTTTATAGTAAAGCATCGTTATATTGAATAAGACAAAAAAATACGTAAAATGGCTCTGGATCTTATTTTTAAGTCCAATGCTCATCATATTCCTAATGGTTTTTTTGGTATCAACCGGTACTTTTGGCGATCTGCCTAAGGTAGACGAGCTTTTAAATCCAAAAAATAACCTGGCCACCATTGTTTACAGCGGCGATATGAAAACGCTCGGTAAATATTACAGCGAAAACAGGGTGAACGTAAATTTTAATCAGTTAGATAAAGATCTGGTAAACGCGTTAATTGCAACCGAGGACGCGCGTTTTTTAGAGCACAGCGGCGTTGATATAAAAGCTTTAGGCCGTTCTATTTCCGGCGCGTTCACCGGCGGAAGTAAGGGGGGAGGAAGTACCATTACTCAGCAGCTGGCAAAAATGATGTTTCCGCGAAACGAAAAATTAAGTAAACCCCAATTGGTAATTCGTAAAATGAAAGAGTGGGTTATAGCCACGCGTTTAGAAAAATTATACACCAAAGAAGAAATTTTAAGTTTATACCTGAATAAATTCGATTTTTTAAATTTAGCGGTGGGTGTAAAATCCGCATCGCAAATTTATTTTAATCGCGGGCAGGATAGTTTACGAATTGAACAGGCCGCCATGTTGATTGGCATGGCAAAAAATCCATCGCTGTTTAACCCGATACGCAAAGCGGATACTACCATGCACCGGCGTAATGTGGTTTTAAATCAAATGGTAAAATACGGTTACCTTACCAAACAAAAGTACGATAGTTTAAAAGTGCTTCCCTTGGGTTTAAATTTTCACCGCGAAGATCATAACGATGGTTTAGCACCTTACTTAAGAGAATATATTCGCGATAATTTTTTAAAGGCCTGGTGCGAAAAACACATCAATCCCGAAACAAAACAGCCTTACAATATTTATAAGGATGGCTTGCGAATTTATACCACTATTGATTCGCGCATGCAGCAATATGCCGAAGAGGCCGTGTTTGAGCACATGCACGACCTTCAGAAAATTTTTGACAAAGACTTACGCACTAAAAAAAATTATCCTTTTGCATGGAATGTTACCAAACAAGAAATTGAAGGCATTATGAACTCTTCTATAAAAAGAAGCGACAGGTATCGGGGTTTGAAAAGAGCGGGCTTAAATCACGAAGACGCTGTTGCAACTTTTTATAAGCCTGTGCCTATGACAGTTTATAGTTTACGCGGCGAAATTGATACCGTGCTAACACCGTTTGACAGTATAAAATATTACAAAAGTTTTTTGCAAACGGGTTTTATGGCTATGGAACCGCAAACAGGTTATGTAAAAGCTTGGGTTGGCGGCATCAATCATAAACATTTTCAGTACGATCACGTAAAAGTGAGTAAGCGTCAGGTGGGCTCAACGTTTAAGCCCTTTGTTTACGCGTTGGCTATTCAGGAAGGATTATCGCCTTGCCACCAGGTACCAAATGTAAAAACCTGTATTGGTTTACCCGATGGCAAAGACTGGTGTCCGGATAATTCAGACGGACCAAACGATAAGAACGCGGGTAAAATGATCACGCTGAAAAAAGCGCTGGCAAATTCTATCAATTACGTTACTGCATGGATTATGAAACAATACGGACCACACGCAGTTGTTTCTTTGGTGAAACGATTGGGCATTACATCCGATATTCCCGAGGTGCCATCTATTTGTCTGGGAACCGCTGATATCAGCGTGTTTGAAATGGTAGCGGCCAATTCAACTTTTGTAAATAAAGGCACGTATATTCAGCCAACATTTATTACGAGGATAGAAGATAAGAACGGAAAAGTGTTGGAAGAATTTATTCCAACAACCGATGAGGTTTTTAGCGAAGAAAAAGCTTACGCCATGATCCAGTTAATGCGCGGTGTGGTAGATGGCGGAACCGGATCGCGTTTAAGATCGCGCCATAAATTATTTAATCAAATTGCGGGTAAAACAGGCACTACACAAAAAAATGCCGACGGTTGGTTCATGGGCTTAACCCCCGATCTGGTGGCGGGCGCGTGGGTTGGGGGCGAAGACAGGAGCGTACATTTTAATTCGATGGAAGAGGGGCAAGGGGCTACGATGGCATTACCAATATGGGGAAAATTTTTTAGTAAAGTGTACGCCGATAAAAAATTAAAAGTAAGTGCCGGCGATTTTCCAAAACCAAAAAACCTTGATCCCAATTTAGAATTGGATTGCAGCAAATACGACGCTATTGATAATTATGGCACCGGCGATATAAACGAGTTTGATAATTTATAAATTCAGCAATCCTTATTTAAGTACATGAAATTCAGCAAAGAGTTTTACTTAAAAACATTAAGTTGGGCCGTACTTCTTTTAAGTATATTGTGCAGCTTTTCTGTTTTTACACCACATACACACGCCTGGCTAACTTGTTCAGATGCCGTATCGATACAATTTATTTATGATGATTTTATTGTTGGCCCCGGCAAACTAAAGGATTGGTACTTTCCGGCGGCACCCTCCCCATTGCCGGATCTTACGTTGTATTCAATTGTACAACTTTTTCATTTCAAATTCTTGATCTCAATTATTTTTTATGCACTATTTCAAATGATGATCATATCCTTATTATGCATTTATATTTTTAAAAAAACGGCACCTGAAAGATTAAGATCTTATAGCTGGTTGATCCCATGTCTATATTCTATCATTTTTTTGGAAGCTTATTATTTCACTAAGGATATTACAATGAATCAGCTTTTAACTTCCTGCTACTATCATGCAGGCCCTTTTGTTAATTGCCTTATCGTGTACGCCGTTTTTTTAAGCACATGGAAAAACCTTTTTAAATATATATTTTTCTTTGTTTTCTCTTTATTATCCGCCTTCAGTGATATGCTTTTTATTGTTATGTTAACCGGGCCTTTTATCCTAACTGTTTTATTTACAATTACAAGAACGGATCTAAAGCGAAATGTTTTTTTTGTTTTTTGCATTGCCGCCG